>CAZLAJ010000042.1:0-8860 GCA_964557525.1 uncultured Gammaproteobacteria bacterium
ACTCTCGGGTAATGAGCAGTCCTGTGCCTGCAGACACACCTGCTGAATTGCTTCAGGCAGATCACTCTGGACTGAAAAACCAACCACCTGACTATCTGGTTTTGAGAAAGACTGGGTGATAATTCGCGTAGGAAACCGCGGGGTTGGTGATGGAGTTATCGTAGGCGTCGGAGTTTGAGTAGGAGTTGCGGTGCTTGTCGGAATCGGTGTATTTGTCGGGCGTGGAGTGGATGTAGGTCTCGGGCTTGGCGGTGGAGACGTTGGTTGTGGAGGGGGTGGAATATTTTGAGAAGGTGGAGGCTGTGGTGGTGATTCCGGCGGCTGTGAAGGGACATCTGGCGGCGTACAGTCTTTACCAGTCCCGCAGTTGTATGCATTGCTACAGGCGTAATGACATACGTCATTGCAAGTATCAGCATCATTCTTTGACTGTTGAGCCTGCGTTGCAGTCAAATTGCCTGATACACAATGATTATCTCGCACACACTTCATTCCGGAACTGCAGAAATAGCATTTTGCACACTCAGCATCAGTCCGACATGACTCAGCGGACAACACGTGTCCTGAAAGTAAGGTGGTGCACCAAATCAACGCAACAGTTGTAACGAGAATAGATAGAACTCTGTTCATATTATTTCTCGGTAAATAGTGACGACAGGTATACCGTATATGCAGTATCTGACAGAACGACCAGTCGTGTCGTCGGATCAGTAGTTACCGGTCCCTTTTTATACCTTGTCCCTCCCTCACCTAAATTGATATTCTTATCAGCAGAATCCCAGAAATCGTTAACAAACATTGTCCAAAGGGTAGATGAAAGGTCGGCAGCTTTTTGATACTTTGTAAATGCAGCCATTCGTGCCGTCAACTCAATACACGGCTGAATCTCTATCGGATGAACAAATGAACCCCAGTTCTTCTCGAACTGGGCATTGTTAATAAAGGTGTAGATGTCTGCCGAGTATGCTTTTTGAGACTCTGGTTTCAAATATTTCATAATCTCGTAGTTTGCAAGCATATACCAGCAAGATTCCATCGGATACGGATACGGTGACCTTCGTGTGTAGGTGCTGGTGTCCTGAAACATCTCATGCACATCACGAGCACGCTTTGCCGCTTCGTCAACGTACCTCTTGTCAAGCGTCAGCCGATAGATCATAGCCAGTTCTCGTGCTTCGATAGATTTAAGCATGGAGTTTGGACTCGTTGTTTTGAGCAGTAGCTCACCCTGCTCTTTTATAAAAGCAAGGATTAACGGGTTCTGCGTCCGGTCATATACCGCAACAACCTGCACGAGCACCCAAAGACATTCAGTGTTTCCTCCGTGACACGTTGCACGAAGAGCAAGTACTTCTTTTACCGCATCAGCGAGATATTGAGGATTCTCATATGAATCGTAGGCCCCTAGAAGCGCATATGCCGCCCAGGCACCGTTTGTGGTGTATGGTTGATTAAACGTACCTTTGCAGACCGAACTCGATGGATTAGTCTTACAGATATAATCCTGATGTCTCACGTAGGAGTACAAGCCGTTACTCTGTTTATGCTGCAGCACATTCTCAATTGAAGCTGAGGAAACAGAGAGACTCAGCTGCTGAACTGGCTGCTTAATGTTTACCCCACTCTGCTTGCCACCCAATCTCTCTTTAGATGCTCTAAACGGTGAATAATCAGATGGAATTGTATATTCTTTCAGATTCAGTTTCTTATCTGAGGCTACTTGATTCGGCTGCGAACGGGAAGAGGTTAATATGATGAGAATGAGAAGAATAATAGCGAGCCCCACACCTATAACCAGACTTACTCGCGATTTAAGGATCGAGGTGACTTTAACAAGAAGGGATTCTGAACTATCCATGATAAAACCATCATACACAATTCATCATACAAATACGCAGATAAATACACTCATATAAGACGGTGTCTACACGTGAGGGGTGATGATTATGACGTAGTAAGTTTTATTACGCAGCGGCGACTGTCGCGACTTCCTGTTGCTCAGGTTTGATGTCAGAGTAATGCAAGACGGTTGCAAACGGTTTCTTTCCATCCAAGAGATCTTTCTTCACTCTCTTTAAACACTTGGAACACATCTTCACGCTAATATTCTTTCCATTTTCAGCAATCTCAACCTTTTGAAGATTGGGATAGAAGATGCGCTGTGTTTTTTGTGCACGTTTCTTCCAGCGTCCTCCAGCCACACCTCTGTGATGTGTATGGGAGCGACCGAATAATACTGTCTTTCCGCAATGGTAACAAGCGTTTGTCATAATAAATCAGATAAGATAAAACCGTCCATTATGGTATCATATACTGTAGACAAAATCAACTTGAATAAAGATGAAATTGGTCTACATCTATACCGCCATTAGCAACCTTTTCATTATACACACCACGCAATAATAATGTTGTTAAATCTACTCTCTCATCCAGTATCGTTCGTATTCTATCTCATTGCACTCTTTGTAGCTATAACGGTGCATGAGTTTGCCCATGCGATAACAGCAGACAGACTGGGAGATCCAACTCCGAGCCTTCAGGGACGGGTATCCTTAAATCCGGTAAAACATATCGATCTATACGGCCTTATCTTTCTCTTCTTAACAGGGTTTGGCTGGGGACGACCAGTACAGTTTGATCCATATAACCTCCACAATCCAAGAAAGGATGCGGCAATTATTAGTATCGCAGGACCGGTCTCTAACTTTATTCTTGCCATTATCAGTAGCATAGCACTACGGCTTGCATTTAGCATCCCCGCCTTGTCTCCCATCAGCTCAGCCATCGCTCTCATCTGCGTACCGATGATTGTCTTAAATGTGTCCCTTGGAATATTCAATCTTATCCCCGTGCACCCACTTGACGGGTTTAAGATAGTTGGAGGCCTGCTTCCCGATGAGCAGGCAGATGAGTGGTACAGTCTGGAGAGGTACGGATTTATCATCCTCATCCTCCTCATTCTACCCATCATAGGAGGACAATCAATGATTGGCACCTTCATACGCCCCATCACGAACTTCGTTATCTCCTTCCTCATGGCTCAACCCTCGGGTATGATGTAAGGCAGTACATACTACATCTCTAAATATAACGGGGACGTATTAACAGCTTGATTTTTACTACGAAACTCGCTGGTGAAACGGGGTGCGTGTGAAACGAGAGATGTCCAGATTGTACTATTCTCTATCTGGTAGTCGTTGGAGTCGCCTTCAGACACTTAAGATAATCTGCAGCTGTACACGTCTTGCCAATCTGCCCCTTTATCTTATCACACGATGTTTCAACACAGCCGGTAATACTCGCTGTGTTTGCAGTGCCTCCTGCCGGTATCTGTAGAGAAGAGATGGGTGTAGGCGTAGCCTTTGCTGCGGCTGTTGTACTAGTTGGAACAACAGGAGCCGTGGCTTTCGTAGGAACTGGTGTGGTATTGCTGTTTACCGCCGCGCCATCAGCACTCTTTGTTGCAAATGACCAAGGCACTCCCCCATTGTCATACTTTTTATCACCGATTCTAATCTGGAAGTAGTAGGTCGTGTTGGGAGAAAGGAGCGTGAGGTCAATCGAGTGCGTTTTAGTACTCGTTGTCTCAGGTGCAAAAAAGTTCAAGGCTGTCGGAGAAGTGCCGTACTCTATTACCCCCTGATTATCATTACCAGTCGCCCAAGTGACCTTTGCCGCATTATTAGTAATATCCGCAACAACTACATCCCGAGGAGCCGCATCTTCTGCACGGGTAAACACGCCTCCAAATACACCAAGCACTACAACGATAGCAGCAATAGAGATAATGACCCCAGCGATAATTGAGTAGAGACGTATTTTCTTCTGATCCATAGGTTTTAAAGAATAAGAAATTTTACACCAAGCCCCACAAGCACAAGGGCAACAGCAGGAATAGTTACATTATTCATACTGTCAAACAGACCGGTGCTTGGCAGCTTTGATATTGTGGGCACCGGGGTTGTATTACTATTTGCTGGACTCCCTGCCCCGATAGTATATGAAATTGATCCATTATCCGCACACTGAATAACATTCGTTACGTTGCCATCATTCTTGTGTATCTTCGAACTATCATTAGCGCCATCAGAGCAGTAAAAACTGATTGTTCCACTTGCATTTTTCTTTGCCTTAAAAGTAATAGTCGCAAGAGTGCCAGATCCTGTCTTAAACGATCCTATCTCATCAATAATGCCAGCAATATAGATCTTCCCGGAAAGAATGCTTGGCACAACTGTTGAGAAAAAATCGCCTTCCTTTACCTTTACGGCCTCCCAGTGCTCTGGATCATAGGTTACATAGCTGTCAACCCCCAGAATCTGATCAGAGCCGGCATCGACAATAACCTGAATATCGATCGATTGATCAGGGGTAGCAGTAACTGTAGTTTTATCAAACTTCAACGTCGCAGCTTCTACAGTTCTGGTGGAAAAAAAGAAGAGACACAGTGTAAGCATAACTGAGCCTATGAAATATGAAACGAACTGTTTTTTTGCTTCTGTAAAATGCATCATGTGATTACTTCACTGTTACAACTACCGTTGCCTCCGTTTCTTGGGCTATCACCCGCGACTGGGCATCAACCACCTTCGTCTTCTGTTTACCATTCTTCGGAAGAAGGACGATGTTCACCGTACCTGCTTTTTTCATGGTGACAGGGATCTCCACTAGAGTAGTGCCGCTAAACTTTTTGGTAGTACTCACCGAGAGCTTCTTTATCCCAGTAATGGAGATGTGTCCATTTTGATCCTGCTGCATAATGTCGTACGATCCGTCAGGAACCTGAGCCTTTGCAAAACTATACATTTCAGGATCTGACTTGAAGAGAAGATCAAAACCTGATACATCCTCTCCATTTGAGTCTGCCTGCACCTGAACGACAGCAACTCCCCCAGCGCTTACTTCGTTTTTATCAATCTTAAGAGAAAAAACTGATGCACTTTTGGGCATGTTCTGTGTCTGCGGCGAGGGACCCACTACCGGTGAAAAACGTGCAAACAGGAAGATGGCTACAAAAAGAATGAGTGCAATACTCAGGAGAATATACTTATTATATGAACTTTGCTGCTCCATACTCATCTAGTAACTTCTAATCTCACTATACAGAAAAATACGTGTGTTTGGCAAGAGATAACACTTATTCATCATACTTAATTGCAAGCGACGCTACAACTAATGAATAATCCTGTGCGTCAACCACTCCATCCAGATTAATATCAGCCTTCTCTACTATGCTTACATCTCTACTGCCAAGATTATTTTTAATGTATGACAGATCTGCCGAATTAATTACTCCATCCTGAGGTGGAACATCACCGGACATGAGGATGATCTTCGACCAATCAAACTCATTCTTTCCCAGTTTTAACGTCAATGATTTATCATCTTGGCATCGGTACGAACCAGGGAGAGTCTCTTCCGGACTTACCACACATATCCTCTTCTGAATATGCTTGGGACCTTTTACATATATCCGATACTCCCCAGCCCCCGGCAACGATAACGGTATGTCACCTATCCATATAACGCCACTTGCAATAACTTCCCCCTTTCCAACGACTCTATTACCAGCGCTTGAAACTGCAGTGACTTGAACCACTTGTTTCACTCCCGGAGGAGCAGACTGAATGCCCTGAAAACGCAGTTTAAGAGATAACGTTACGTTAGGTGTAGGAGAAGGAGTTGGAGTAGGTGTTTTAGTTGGTGATGGTGTCAGCGTTCCGGCTGCCGGAGGAGTGGGGCTCGCGCCTGAAGGTGCAGTTGGAGCTACCGTGTTCGTTGGACTGTTTGCGGGAGTAGTAGGACGAATAGTTGCTGTTGCACCGGGCGGTGAGGTTGGCTGCGGCTGTCCTCCGGCACACTGTGGCGTCTGGGCTTGGACTCTCTGGCATACCGGACTCGTCGATGAAGAGTCCGGCTGCTGATCCATCTCCACCGACTGAAGTGCAGCCTTGACACCATCACAAGTTGTTGCATCATATAGATCGCTGCATGCCTGCACAAGTGCAGTGTATGCAGATTTAAAATTTGAAGTTGACCTAAGATAGGTAGTGAGGGCTTTGTACATGATAGACAGACTCTTATCCTTGCCAAGAGCAGGAATTGTGCAGCCATTAAAACTACCACCAGTAACCATAAGGTAAAAGGCTTTATTCATCACCCCACTATTTATATGCACGCCACCATTATCTAAGGACTGGCAGTAATAGTTACTTGAAAACAGTTTGTCAGGCTGTGCCTTAGTGGGTGACTTTGTCGGATCGTCCAGTCTCCGTATCACTCCCACTTGACTCCCCTCTCCCATCGTCCAGTTGGCATCATCTACCCCCCATCCGAAAATATCTGAAATGGACTCATTTAGAGCACCAGACTGATTGTTATACAACAGCCGTGCAGTTCGCTCAGTTACAGCATGCGTCATCTCATGAGCCATTACATCCTTAACAGCCATACTTTTGCAGATGTACATTGCCTGTTTTTCTCCGTTCCATGCAGCATTGGGACATTTATCCCACATAGTAGCTAATATATTCGTATTTGCCCGTAAACCTGCACCCGAGCCGTCATAGCTATCACGCTGGAAGAGAGACATAAAAAGGTTGTATGTATCTCCCAGATAGTCATACGCACTATTCACATCGGTGTTTGCGACTGGCTCCTGTCCCTCTGTACGGGACGCAGCGCAGGTTGTCCCCGAGGAACAGTCTGTCATGGAACGATTCAAAGCATCCCGTATGAGTGAGTAGGAGTATCTAAGAGAGCCATCGGAAAGATCAACAAAAAATCGGTACGCAAAAGGGTTCGTATCGTTTGAAGCAACAACAGTAACTGCCTGTGTGAGATAGTTCTTCCCGTCAGAGGAGAGACCAATAAGCTGGGCATTGAATACACTTTTCTCGGATTGAGAGACAGTCAATGACAGTTCTGGCGCTCGTTTTTTTGCCTCAGCCATCGCGAGACGCTCTGCATCATATGCTGACAAAGAAGCAGCAGGCAGCGTCTGACTGCTTACGATTCCTCCTGATAACGCGTACACCGCATTCTCTTTCATATGCACAGCGAGCATAGAACCATAAACAGGGATATTCTGCACTTCCTGCTCGTAGTAATGATGCACGTTATCATCTTTAAATCTCCGGATGAGTTTTCCTTCAAAGTTCGGAGGGAGAATCGGCTTTCTCTCATTTCCAGCCTTCGTTGCTACACCCTTCACACTGTCTGACGTCTTTATCTTATCCTCCAATTCTGTCACATTTACCTGAGGATTCTTGGTAATAAACTCGACAACGCCAGCATCGTTTTTTGCCTTTGTCTCAAAAAGGGCTGGCTCACCACTTGTGGCAACAGTATTGTTTTCTGTGACGTCTGTATACAGATCAAAGCTTATTGTTCCTGATTGTTCCGCATATCCTGAATCCTGCGATAATGTGTTTAGATCAATCACATTCTCCGCAGCGGCACGGCTCTGTTCCTGATACTTGAGAAAGAAGTACATGCCCACTGCTCCAATAAGGAGGGTTATGAGGAGAGCAAAAACACGGAGTCTACTCATAGCTTGCTGTAATTAACAACTACCCCTTCCTTACTAAACGAGACACCTACAATCTCATAACCAAATACCTGCTGGCTCACATCAGTGTATCCGACTATGCCACCATTTCGAAACTCTATTCTTCGAGCTTCATCTCCTCTTTGCACCTTAATTGTTGCACTCTCCATACAGTCAGCACAGCTGGGTGCTATATATGAATAGGACTCAAGAGTAAGGGTAAGATCACCTGCTTTTTGTGGTTTATTTTTAACAAGAGTAACCCCTTCACCAGCTAAGACCTCTACTCTATTCACTGAACTGAGTATGTCTTTCGATGAAGAATCTATAAGATTTGAATCAGCAGTGCCTCCTGGTGAATACTTCAGTTCAAATGTAACCTTTCCGGTCTTTATTACTCGATACCTCGCCTCAGCGACCACTTGACTGACAGCAGCAGGAGAATCGTTAAGTGGACGCATACCGGTAAGAGATGTTGTTCCCTTGCTGGGTTGGGTGTAGAGCGAAAACGCATCGGTAACGCTCCTCGCATCCAGATACTCAACATACTCCGGATTGTAACGTATCACCGCATCATATCCAGAAATAGGCGTCTGTTGCGAGTTTGCATACACCCGTACTACAACTTCATCTCCCGCCACATATGTTTGTTTATCACTTTCCAAGTACATGTAGGGGCCCTGAGGAAGCGTAACCGTTGGGCTCATAGTCTCTGATTGAGATGAACGACTCGGCTTAGTTACTCTGTTTGTATATACATACCACCCTCCTGCCACTAAAAGCAGACATGCGATGAGGATGAGGAGCAAACGTGATGGAACTGCCATTTAATCTTCTTCATCAAACTTTGTTGATAGAGATGCGACAACCAATGCATAATCTTGAGCGTCTACTATCCCATCTCGGTTAACATCGGCAGAACGTACTGCTAAATCCTCTTTCTTCCCAAGATTATTCCGTATCAGTGATAGGTCATATGAGTCAACCAACCCATCCTGCTGCGGAAGATCTCCCGCCATGAGAACAATCTGGGAAAAATCAAGGGTCTGATTTGCAGCAAGCGTTATCCGCTTCCCCTCCTGACAACGGTATGAACCGGGATACTGTTCAGTTGGTGTAACAACACACACTTTCTTCTGAATATGATAGGGACCTTTTACAAATACCCGATATCCATCCCCCGCCTTTAATCCATTGAATGTTGGGGAACCTGTCCAGACACCGTTTGGCCCTGCTTCAAACTGCGCAGAACTATCATATTTCTGGTTCGAGTTTGACACCACTGTTACCTTAACATTCATCTTTGCTCTC
>CAZLAJ010000043.1:0-8853 GCA_964557525.1 uncultured Gammaproteobacteria bacterium
CAAAAGACTCAACCGTTCTTGTGGGCGGAGTGAATATGTATAAGAAGCATATCCGAAAAAGTGAACAGATGCCGCAGGGCGGAGTTGCAGAGCTTCCACGTCCTTTGAATATCGCAAAAGTGGTGCTTATCTGTCCCAAGTGCAATAAGCCTGCTCGAGTTGGATACTCGGTTGAGAAAGGTAAGAAGACACGTATTTGTAAACATTGTAAAAGCGCACTATAAATTTTCCCGTTTGAGCCATGTCATTTAAAGAATATTACAATTCGGAAGTTAAGACTCAGGTAGCTGATAAGTTAAACCTGAAGAATAAGATGGCCACCCCACGACTTGTGAAGGTTGTACTGAATGTCGGCGTTGGTGAAGCTGTTATGAATAAAAATGTTATTGAAAAAGTACAGGAGCAAGTCTCAACCATCGCAGGCCAGAAAGCAGTAGTTACGAAGGCTAAAAAATCAGTCTCCGCATTTAAGATTAGAAAAGGATTGCCAATCGGAGTTAAGGTAACATTACGCGGAGACAAGATGTACTATTTTGTAGAGAAACTTATCAGAATTGTTCTTCCAAGATTGAGAGATTTCCGCGGAATTGCAACCAGTTGTATCGACCAAAATGGAAATCTCAATATCGGTTTTACTGAACAGACCGTGTTTTCTGAGATAGAGTTTGATAAAATAGACAAACTCCGAGGAATTGAGGTCACTGTTGTGACAACCGCACGAGATCACGAAAAAGGGAAAGTATTATTTGAAGCTTTAGGAGTTCCATTCAAAAAGTAATATGGCTAAGACATCAGACGAAGTTAAGTTTACAAGAAAACAGAAATACCAAGTTCGACACGTGAACCGATGTCCATTATGCGGCAGATCACGCGCATACTTGAGAAGATTCGGTATGTGTAGAATTTGCTTTAGAGAAAAAGTATTACAGGGAGAGATTCCAGGAGTTAGAAAAATTTCTTGGTAACCTATGGCACGTTCATCAAAAAAAGGACCTTACATTGACGAAAAACTATTAAAGAAAGTTGAGAACCAGAAATCTGGCTCAGACAGATCAGCGATAAAAACATGGGCACGCTCATCACAGATCGCACCTGATTTTGTCGGTCATCGGTTTGCAGTACACAACGGACGCAAGTTTGTAGAGGTACTCGTTACCGAGGGAATGATCGGACACCGATTAGGCGAGTTTTCACCCACGAGAACATTCAGAAGCCACGGTAAGGTTACAAAGAAGGTTCTTGAAGCAACCTAATCAATTATTGAATATATGCACAACTCTTTTACAGATCTTATAATTCGAATCAAGAACGGCTATATGGCCCGGAAAGAGACAATACTGGTAAAAAAATCACGATTTAACGAAAGCATTCTGAAAAAATTAAAAGAGCTTAATTACGTAGCAAGCTACGAACAAGCTGAGGATGCACATTATTATGAAGTAAGTCTTAAATATGATGAGGGCATGCCAGCAGTCACTGAGGTGCGGATCTTTTCAAAGCCAGGGCGAAGATACTATGTTTCTTATAAGGATTTGAAGCCAGTGATCGGCGGCATGGGATACTCAGTTATCTCAACTCCGAAAGGCATCATAACTAACCTTGAGGCTCAAAAAGAAAAAGTCGGTGGAGAGTTACTATTTAACATCTGGTAATATGTCGAAGATTGGAAATAAGACAATTGATATTCCAGCTTCAGTCAGCGTTTCGGTGAATGAACGTATGATTGATGTGAAGGGACCAGAAGGAACACTTTCTGTAGAGGTTCCAAAGACTATCTCAGTTGAAAAAACTGATACATCTTTGACATTATCACGAAAGACAGAGGCGAAATATGTAAAAGCTCTCCATGGACTATACCGACAACTTATCTCAAATGCAGTTGAAGGTGTTGTTAAGCCTTGGCAGAAGAGACTCGAGATTGTCGGAACTGGTTTTAATGTAAAGATGCAGGGTGAGGACCTATCATTAAAGGTAGGATACTCACACCAGGTAGTTTTTCATAAAGTAGACGGAGTAAAGTACGCAGTTGAGGGAAATAATAAGATTATTGTTTCAGGAGTTGATAAGCAGCTAGTTGGACAGGTTGCTCACAAGATTAAGATGGTGCGCAAACCCGATCCATACAAAGGAAAAGGTATTAGATATGAAGGTGAACAGTTGAAGTTGAAGCCGGGCAAGAAAGCAAAGACGGCCGGTGCATAATAATTTAGGATAAATACCATGCCACACATTGTAGAGAGGTTATTACGAAAAAAACGGAGAGTGAGAGCTCATATTGAAGGCAGCGAAAAGCGGCCCAGAGTATCAGTGTATCGCTCAAACAAATACACCTATGCACAGGCAATTGATGATGTATCCAGAGTTACTCTTGCCTCCTCATCATCATCCGTAGCGGTGAAAGATGAGAAACAAAAGAAAACAAAAAAAGACAGTGCGTTTGTCGTCGGACAGACACTCGGAGCAAAACTAAAGGAAAAAGGAATCGTTGAGGTTGTGTTTGATAGAAGCTATTTTATTTACAAGGGTCGGGTGCAGGCGCTTGCTGATGGTTTAAGAGAAGCAGGTATCAAAGTATAATTTATATTTAATTTGTATGGTCGACGCAGCACGTGAAGAACAAAAAAAATTGGAAAAAGTTTTATTAATAAAACGAGTTTCTAAAAAGACTCCAGGCGGTAACTATGTTACCTTTTCAGCTCTTGTCGTCGTTGGAGACAAGAAGGGAAAGGTTGGTATTGGGGTAGGTAGAGGTCTTGAGGTCCCACCAGCAATTCAAAAAGCAATCACCTATGCACGCAAACATATGATTGAGGTTCCTATTCAAAAGAACACATTGCCACACGAAGTTTTGCTTAAATTTAAGGCGGCTCGCATTTATTTAAAACCGGCACCAGAAGGTACTGGTTTGAAAGTGGGAAGCGTCGCCCGTGTTATTCTTGATCTTGCTGGAGTAAACAATGCTTCGGGAAAGATAATGGGATCGAGAAACCAGGTAGTAAATACCTACGCGGTAATTGAAGCATTAAAACGGTTGAAAAAAAAGTAAATTTTACCTAAATTAGTATTCGACTATGGATCACATTTTGACACAACTCCCAAAAATAGTAGAGAAACGCAAAAAAAGGCTTGGTCGCGGAGCAGGTAGCGGTAAAGGTGCAAAATCCGGGCGCGGCACAACAAGACATCAAAAAGCACGGGAAAAGATTCCATTGGCGTTTGAGGGTGGTCAGAATAGATTAATCAAGCGGTTTCCTCTCTTGAGAGGTAAGGGAAGAAATAAATCAGTGCAGGTGAAGCCTGCAGTGGTTGCGGTAGCTGCTCTAAACGTATTTGATGATGGTGCAGTAGTTACACTCCAGTCATTACGTAAAAAAGGTCTCGTAAACAGTAGTGCGGCAGCCGTCAAGATACTCGCTCGAGGGGAACTCACAAAAAAGCTTCAACTGAAAGTGGCCACCTCAGAAAATGTTCGTAAGATGGTGGAGAAAAAAGGTGGAAGTGTTGTAGTTTCCTGACGGGTATGAAAGAAATAAAAGAAAAGCTGAAACTTCTCATTACCGACCCTACGTTAAAACGAAAAGCGCTCTTTACGCTGTTTATCTTTTTTGCATTCAGAGTGTTTGCTTTTTTACCGGTCCCGGCGATTGATCTTGCCAGATTAAGAGTGTTGTTTCAACAAAATCAATTTCTTTCACTTCTTGATATATTTTCTGGAGGAACTCTCATTAACTTTTCAGTTATGGCACTTGGATTAAATCCGTATATCAATGCATCAATTATTATTCAACTTCTTACCGTCGTTATTCCTAAACTTGAGGAGCTATCAAAAGAGGGAGAGTACGGTAGATTTAAGATTAATCAATACACCAGGTTCCTCACTTTACCGTTAACCGTATTCCAGGCAGTAGGAATATACGTTCTTCTTAAAAACCAGCATGTGATAGGAACACTTACGCCTATTCAGTTTTTCTCATTCATCACAACTATGGTCGCAGGTACCATGATACTGGTCTGGTTTGGTGAGCTCATCTCAGAATATGGCCTTGGAAATGGTATCTCGCTCCTCATTTTCGCCGGTATCGTAGGTAGACTGCCAATTATTTTGAACAGAACCGCGACAGTAGTAACTCAAGAGCAGATTATCGGCTTTATCATATTCTGTGTCCTTGCGGTGGCAGTAATTGCAGCAATCGTATTTGTAAATGAGGCGGTGAGAAAGATACCTGTTATGTATGCAAAACGAATACGGGGAAATAAGATGTATGCTGGCGCAACAAACTTTCTGCCTCTCAAGCTTAACCAAGCTGGGGTGGTACCCATTATCTTTGCTGTTTCTTTCGTTCTTTTTCCACAGCTTATCGGTAATTTTTTCCAGTATTCCCAAAATCCGGTAGTTGCGAGTATCGCTCAGTTTTTGGTGCGTGCATTCTCTCCAACAGGTGCTTTGTATAATATAATTTACTTTGTGTTGGTGATTGCATTTACATACTTCTATACGGTTGTGGTTTTTAACCCACAGAAGATTGCTGAAGAGATACAGAAAAACGGTGGATTTATCCCCGGGATTAGGCCGGGAGACCCGACCAAAAAATACCTAGAAGGTATTGTGTATAGAATTACGAGCGTTGGTGCGTTATTCTTAGGCATTATTGCCATTATGCCGGCAATCGTTTCCAAGATCACAAACATTCCCAATCTTGTTATCGGAGGAACAGGAATCCTCATTGTAGTCTCAGTTATCCTTGAGACATTCAAGAATATCGAAGCGCAGCTTGTCATGAGAAATTACGATAAGTTTATTAGATAATTTAGCAGTTTAGGAAACACCTATGGCGAAAAAAGGATCACGAATTCACGTCGGCCTCGTATGTTCTGTCTGCAATAAGCAGAACTATGTAGTCGAGAAGAACAAGGTGAATACAACCGAAGGCTTGAAGCTTATAAAATACTGCAATGCATGTAAAAAGCGAACAGAGCACAAGGAGAAGAAAAAGTTAGGTTAACACTCATGAAACTTGTCTTAACCGGTATACAAGGGTCTGGAAAATCAACGCAGGGAAATTTACTCTCTAAAGAGCTGCATATTCCATATCTTTCTACCGGACATATCTTTCGGGAGATCTCGAAAGAAAAGACAAAACTTGGGAGGTATGTTAAGGAGCTGATTAATTCAGGCCAGCTGGTCCCGGACGAGGTTACTATACAGATCGTTCAAGACTACCTTTCAAGAAGAGAATATAAGAGAGGATATATCCTGGATGGATATCCTCGCACTTTAACACAGGCGAAGGAGTTTGAGAAAAATATAGATAAGGTTATCTATTTCGACATTCCTGACAAAGAAGCCCTTTGGAGACTTGCGTACCGAGATGACAGCGACCGTTCTGACAATACCATTCAAGCATTGGTAAAACGGATTGAGCTGTTTCATAAGCATACTACACCGGTTATTGAGTTTTTCGAACAGAAGGGAAAACTGGTGAGGATCGACGGCACCCAAGCCATACAGCATATAAACGATGAAGTTCTTAAGCTGCTCGGCAAACAGTTTATTGACCATCATCTTGAAAGTTGGAAACATAAGAAAAAAGTGATTATGGCGCTGGTGGGGCTTTCCGGCTCAGGGAAGAGTGAGGCAGCGGAGTACTATAAGAAGAAAGAACTTCCGGTCATTTCATTCGGTAAGATCATTAATGATTATGTAGATGATCATAACCTAGAACATACGGAAGCTATTCATAGCAAGCTCCGCGTCGAGTTTAGAGAGAAGCATGGTAAAGCCGCCCTTGCAGTTTTGAATCGAGAGAAGATCGCAAAGGCGTTAGAAAATTACCTTATTATTGTGATAGAGGGCCTCTATTCCTGGGAGGAGTATGAATATCTCAAAAAAGAGTTCCCTCATATAGATATTCAGCTGATAGCCATACACGCAGATAAACATCTGCGGTATGACCGGGCAGCAAGACGGACCTACAGAAAGAGACTATATGGAGAAGAGCGTGATATAAACGAGCTTTTGCACACAAATAAAGGTGCACCGATTGCATTTGCAGATTTTCTTATTAAGAATAATTTTTCTATTGAAGAGTTTCATGATAAGTTAGAAGAGGTATACCGGACGATTTACTTTACTTAACTCTCACAATGATTCAATATAAAACTAAAGAAGAGATTAAGATAATGGTGGATGCTGGAAAGATGTTGAGAGATGTTGTTCAAGAGCTGATGCCTGAGATGAGAGAGGGAGTTACGACGGATGAGATTGATAAGCGAGCTGGTAAGCTTATCGAAAAAGTAGGGGGGACCGCATCGTTTCAGACAGTGAAGGATTATTTTTGGAATATTTGTATTCCAATAAATGAGCAGATTGTGCACACACCTCCCTCAGAAAGAACGATAAAGGCGGGAGATATGGTGACCTTAGACATCGGGCTTGTGTATAAGGGATATCATGTAGACTATGCAGATACAGTACTGATCGGAGATAATGACGAACAGAAGGTTCGATTTTTGCAGAAAGGCAAGCAGACGCTTCAACAAGCAATCGAGCTGGTACGGGTTGGTCATCGTCTCGGAGAAGTATCACAGTTCATTCAACAAGAAATAGAAGGCGCAGGATACCATATCGTAAAGGAGTTAACGGGGCACGGAGTAGGCAGATCGCTCCACGAGGAGCCATACGTCCTTAATTACCTCGATAGACCAGTCGAAAAAACACTCGAGATAAAGCCTGGTCTGACGATTGCCGTTGAGGTGATCTATGCGATGGGTACCGAAAAAATGAGGTATGAGCCGGGAGATGATTGGTCCATTATCACGAAGGATAAGAGTCTTTCGGCCTGTTTTGAGCACTCAGTTGCCATTACAGACGAAAATACTATCATTTTGACGTAATAGTGTGTTAAAATATATGGTCTGCAGACATAATCGTCTGCAGTTTTAAAGTACTTAAAAAGTACGAGAACGAATATATGAAAGATAATGTAACAATGGTTGAAGGAGAGGTTGTTGAAAATCTGCCCAATACCTTGTTCCATGTAAAGCTCAATAACTCAGAAAAAGTCATTCTGTGTTATTTGTCCGGGAAAATGAGGAAAAATTATATTAAAATACTACCCGGTGACAGAGTGAGAATTGAGCTGACACCCTATGATCCAAACCGGGGACGAATTGTTTACCGGATGTAATAGATGAGTTGTCCGCAAAGTATAAAAATATGAGAATACAAGTTTCAGTTAAAAAAATTTGTCCCAAATGCAAGCTCGTGAAGAGAAAGGGAAGACTGTATGTAGTCTGTACCAACTCGAAGCACAAGCAGAGACAAGGATAATACAAAAAGTATATGGTACGCATACACGGTGTTATTTTACCTGACAATAAACGAGTAGATTTCGCCCTGACCCTTCTCTATGGGATCGGTTGGACGTTATCAAAGAGGGTGCTCGCGCAGACAAAGGTCGATCCATCAATCCATGTAAATAAGCTTACAGAGGATGAAGTTAAACAGATTACTGCATATATTGAGAAGAATCATCCTGTTGAAGGAGATCTGCGTGAAGAAGTGGTCGAGAATATTAAACGATTAAAGGACATTGGATCATACAAGGGTGCCCGTCATGCTCATGGCCTGCCAGTACGAGGCCAAAGAACACGGTCGAACGCACGCACCAAGAGAGGCAAGAGAAAGACAGTAGGAGCACTGAGAAAAGAAGCATGGGCAAAGCTTGAGCAGAACAAACCAGCAGCTCCAGCAGCAAAAAAATAATTACTATTTAACTTGATTCATGGCGAAAAAGAAAACAACTCGGCGCGTTGAAAGCGGAAGAGTATATGTAACAGCAACCTTTAATAACACGCTTGTTACCATTACAGACGAATCAGGGAGTCCGCTCGTAAGTAACTCATGCGGCATGCATGGTTTTGCAGGGACGAGAAAGTCGACCCCATACGCAGCAACTATAACAGTAGAGGCAGCAATAAAGAAAGCAATCGCAAACTATGGACTTGTTAATGTAGACGTATTTGTAAAAGGGATTGGTCAAGGACGGGAAGCTGCGCTCAGAGCTATTAAGGCATCAGATGTCGAGGTGTCGCGAATAATTGATATGACACCAGTACCACATAATGGTGTTCGTCCACCAAAGATTAGACGAGTATAATTCTAAAAAGCTTTATTTACACTATATGAGATACACAGGCGCACGAAACAGAATAGCACGACGCGAAGGGATTGACCTTGGATTGAAAACAGCAGGTTCCAAGTCTCAGGCTACTCTGCTCAAAAAACTTACCATTCTCCCGGGTCAGCATGGCACTCGAGGAAGACGAAAGATTTCAGAGCATGCAACTCAGCTTCGTGAGAAGCAGAAGCTTCGTTATTTATACGGAGTTACCGCTAACCAGTTAAAGAACTATTTTGCACATGCAAGCCGCAAGCTTGGTAATACCGCTTTCTATTTGACTCAATTTCTAGAGAGTAGGCTTGATAATGTTGTGTATAAGCTGGGATTTGCGCCAACCCGTTCGAGCGCACGACAGCTGGTAAACCACCGCCATATTATAGTAAACGGACGAGTGGTAGATATTCCTTCATATCAGGTTAAGATGGGGGATGTAATTACCCTGAAAGAAGGATCGATTAAGATTCCTTATATCGAGAAGAATTTAGAGAATAAAGATCTTGCTATTCCGAAGTGGCTGGAGCGACAGGGTGCCGTTGGAAAGGTCATCGGCAGTGCAGATCTTGAAGATGTAGAACGAATTGTTAATCTGCGGTTAGTCGTCGAGTTCTTTTCAAGATAACGATGACGGTTATATATGCAGAAAATATCATTTAATAATTTTATATTTTTA
>CAZLAJ010000044.1:0-8709 GCA_964557525.1 uncultured Gammaproteobacteria bacterium
CCCAGCCAAGTTATCCGTTTTTGTTTTTGTTAGCATAAAAACCTCATTTACTCCTGTTAATTCCGTTATATTGCGGGTTCCAGAATATATTTCTTGAAACGTTGGTGGTTTATTGAATATGACCCCAAAATAATTAGCTCTGGCAACTGGATTCATCTGTTGGAGTAGTAGATAATCGAGGTGTTCCAGAAAATATCGTACGTATTTCATAACTATGCTCATATCGACCGGTTTAGTGGTCTTTTTTTTATCTTTCTCAATAATCAATTGCTTCATTTGTTCTTCTAACTTCATAAGTTCCTCCTCCATATACTTGATTGCTGTTTCGGACTTCAAATACTTGATTTTATCTATAGCTAGCGCAGACTCAGTTCTAAGTGCCGTGAGCTTTGCATCGATATCCACATCATCTTTCTGGTTCTCCTGCTGACGCTTACTCCATTCGTCTAGTACAGCACTTTCTAGGGCGTCAATATACGCGGGTGATACAGCTAAGCTTTTTACGAAGTCATGGATAGTAGTATCAAAGTCTTTTTTTGGTACGCGGAAATAGTGACCTCGTTTATTGCAGTGATATGCAGGATAGTATTTTCCCAGCTTTCCACGTGATGCACTGCCGAAAAGCGGCTTTTCACACTCCGGACACATAACTAGCCGTTTATAGGGGAAATCTGGATTTCTAACACCCTTCTTGAGTAAGTGCTCTGCTGGACGCCGTCGAATAATCTCAATCTCACCACGTCGCTCACGAATGGTAAGTTTTCCGCGATTAGCTTTATTGAACAAATCGATAGATACTAACCCATCAAATTTGCATCTTACGGGTTTACCCTCGGTCCATTTTTCTGGATTAACTCCCGCGTAGACTGGATTTTGCAGATGTCGCCACAACCCCTTAATGTCTAGTGGCTTTCCACCTTTTTGATTAATTACTTTAGTGCGATCTTCTTTGGATCGGATCAAATCTACCCGAGATTTATAACCGAGTCGATTTATCTCTTCAACAATCGCATGATCATCTAAAGTTCCTCGTGCCCGTAATTCAAACATCTTAATGATATGCGGAGCTTCAAGAGGGTGTGGCCTGAGGACACAGCGCTTACCATTCACTGTTTCTATTTTTTCAGCCTCAAAGCCATATGGCGAACGACGCACCCAATAGCCCATACGGGCGTATCGAATTTGAGCACCAATCATACGGCTCATAATGTCACGCAACTCATCTTTTGAACGCTCTGCTTCGAGTAGTTCAGCTTTCTGGGTCGGGGAGTATACGCTCCACTTGTATTCAACTCCTAAATGGTCGAGCGTATTCACTTTTTGTGAGCTAATTACACCGTAAATGTCGACAAGCTGAACTTTGGATCTTTCGAGTTGTAACTTAAGGTGATCGTAGGAGTATGAACCACCGCGAGTAAAGCGGTCGATAGATTTTATAATAAACAACTGAATTCCATTTTTGGGGTTTTGACAGTAATCAATTGCTTCCTGCATAGGTTGCTGCTCTTTGCTAGCAGACTCTAGGAATACAAAATACTTTTTAATAGCTATATTGTGCGTGGTAGCGTAGCGCTCGATTTGTTCTTTCTGGGCGTCAGGGGAATCACCTTGAGTACCTTGTTTAACTGAAGATACTCGAATGGCAGCAACGGCATTAAGTGGTCGATAGGTCTGATCGCGCATTGCGAGGCCTTTCTATAGTGCGCAGTAGTATTTCACCACTGCGCTTATCAGCTTCAATTCGATCAACAATTATTCTCGCAAGTAGTCTAATCCGCTCGTCACTAGATAGACTAAGTTCATCTATTTGCATAGATTCTTGCTTATTTAATGACCCCTTTGTTCTACCCATGCTCACACCCTCCATAGTTTTATGCCTTAACAAAAGTAAGAGGCTTTTAACCTCTTAACTTTGTAATTCAACTATATGAAGGCCTATTTTGTAGTGGGTCTGCCGGGCGGGGTTCTATCTTTAAGGTCTTTTTCAATTAGCTTGGTGAGTTGTTTATCATCGGCTTTAGCAAGGGCTTGTAGTACAAACTCTGTCAAACTCAATCCGCGAGCATACGCTACTGCTTTAGCTCGTTCACGTACGGCGGGAGAGGCGTCGATTTGTAGTTTTGGACGTGTACTCATGTAACACCATTGTAATACAGGTATTGCAAGACAACCAAGGACTATCTATTCGCCTTACCCTCCGCAGGTACTTATATAGTCGAAGTGTTAAGGAACTAATCTACTTATATTGTAATACTAGTATTACATATAATCAATAGTATTTACGGTTAATAATACAACTATCAAACGACCTTGTGGATAAGGTCATAATCATAGTCATTCAACAGATATAAACATAGTATATTTACTCATCCTCTTATATATAGTATATATAGGTGAGAAACAATAGCAGGAAGTAGTATGTATAGTGGCACATAACATCAATGACCTCAAACTAACTAGCAAGCAATTAAACCTTTTACATATAGTCTTTAAATTTAGATTTGTTACGTCTACTTTATTATCTCAATACCGTAACACTGATAAAGATTCGTTTAATAAACGCCTTCAATTACTTGTGAACATGAAGCTACTTGTTAAAGACTATGATCCAAAATGGAGAATTGACCGTAGACCAGCAGAATACAGTCTTTCAACATTAGCCTTAAAACTACTTCGTGAAGAAGGTCTGCACGAAAAAACATTGCACAGTATGTATAACAATAGGCTTATTAAGCAATCCACGAGGCAGCGAATGCTGGCAATTATGCAGTCAACTGTCATTCTGAAGCAATCATATGGAGATCAGTTCTATTATTACACTGCGAACGACCTAGCAGGCCAACGCGAATTTCCGCTACCGCGGCCAAGCGTATACTTATCGAGAGTTGAACCCCGAACTGATCTACCCAATGATTATTTTATCGAGCTATGTCATACCATGCAGCCTTTTGCTTTCCGTGCTCGCTTTAAAGAATTGCTTCAGCACTATGATGACGAAGGATGGCAGGATGGAAAATACCCAACACTGCTTTTCATACTCGAAACTGAACGACAAGAAAAAACCTTTGGTAGCTTTGTTCAAGAATCACTTGATTCTGCTGGGATTGATGATCTGATGGTCTATACAACAACTCATGAAAAACTCATTAGTTCTATAACATCAAGATCTATATGGTCATCAATTACGGATCCAAAAAAGTCTCTATCCTTATTAGGTGAGTAGTTTAAAGCCATACTCAGGGCGAGACATTACCAGTTTTGAATGTCGCCAACTTTTGTCGGCTTGAAATGGATATCTCGTTCAACTTTTAAGCCAAACGGCCCTTCAACACCTGCCGTTTCTTTTAGTGAGAAGTACCCGAACTCTGCAATGATTCCTTTAACGAAGCCAAAGCACTCATCAACTCCATCAAATTCTATAACGTACCATGTCCAGTTAGTCCAAGGTGTAAATAATTTGACGTAGATCATTTTATTTTCGATCTCTATGTGTTCTGTTTCGTAAAGTTTTGGAATCACTGCAAGATCATGCTTAGTTAATAATGTTGTCTTCATTTGGCACCTCCTTGGTGTTATTACTTTTTTAACGCCGAGCACGCACGGTATAGGTTCTAGGTCAGCAAGGTGGAGACTTGTACTACCTTGCTGGGCTAGGTTCTATGCGTACACTGAGGAGGTATAAGAAAGTAATAGATTTATCCTGTCAAACGGTACCAAATGTGTTTAGAATTCAAGATATGCGGTAGAATATAACTGGAGAATTAATGAAAACAACGAATCCAAATCCAATTACCGACTTTCTGAGCTCAACCGAACGTACGTTTGAGATTCCTGTATACCAGAGAAACTATGTATGGAAGACTGAAGATTGCGAAAAGCTATTCGAAGATGTATTAGAGGGCATTCGCAACAAGCGAAAACATTACTTTGGAAACATCGTTTATTATGTTGCAGGAGAAGACCCTTTTTCATCATACAAACGATATGTATTAATCGATGGCCAGCAACGGATTACCTCTACAATGCTACTTTTAGCTGCAATTCGCGATGAAGAGCCTGATACAGGGATTAAGAAAAATTTAACTGATACTTATTTGCGTAATGATAAGGCTGATGAAAACTTTAGAGTGAAGCTCAAGCAGGTAGAGACTGATCGAAATGTTTATGAAGCAATCATAGATGGACGAATAGAAGCAATTAATAAGAGTTCTATAATATTCCGAAATTACAATAAATTTCGAAATCTTGTAAAAAAAGCCAAGGCAGAAGAATCACTTTCTTCAGCAGATATTATGAATGGAATTAAATATCTCGATATTATTGCTATCGACCTAGAATCAGAAAAAGAAGGATCTGAGTCACCGCAGGTAATATTCGAAAGTATCAATGCAACTGGAGAGCCCCTTTCTACTGCTGACCTACTGCGAAATTTTCTTTTATTGGAAGTTGGCATTGATAGGCAAGCTGAATTCTATGAGAACTACTGGCTAACAATTGAAAAAAGTGTTGGCAATGAAAATATCAGTGACTTTATGCGTCGCTATATTACCCTTAAATCTACTGTCGATATCAAGAAAGACACTGAGTACAAAGAGTTCAAAAAGAACTACAAAGAGTATTTCAAAGATGCTGAAGAGGCAATAAAAGAACTGGCAAAGTTCTCAAAGTATTACCGATGGATTAAGAGACCAGAATCAATAAGTAAAGACTATCCGAAGACAAGCAAAATATTGCAAGATCTTGATGATCTTAGGATGCTTCCTGCAACACCAGCAATTATGTGGCTACTTGAAAAAGCTGATTCGGGCTCACTATCGTTTGACGATGTGAACAATACTCTTGATGTAATCGCTTCATGGTCATTTCGTGCTCGTATTACTAACATCATTACCACAGGTGAAATCGGCACGATACTAACTACCAAGATCCTCGAATTCTTGAAGAACAAACAGAACGATGATACTTATGCGGATTATATATGGTTTGAATTATCGAATTACCGTCTACACGATATTTATCCAAGTGATGCGATGTTCAAAGATGCCTTCCTACGCTATGATTTCTATAAAAATTATCGTCGTTACGTCCAGCAAAAACTCTCATCGTTAATATCTCGCGACCAAACAGAGGTTGTACTTGAGTCAATTGAACATATAATGCCCCAGACTATACGCGCAGATAAATGGCCCGGTATTAGCCCAGGCGAGCACGTTGAATGGGTTAACACTATCGGGAATTTAACACCCTTAAATATGCCGGATAATATTAGCAACTCGAACCATTCGTTTACAGATAAAGTTCCAAATATAAAAAATTCTGATTGGCAAATTACCCGTGAAATTAAAGTTGATGACGGTTGGGGTATTTCATCAATCCAAGAACGTGGTAGTGAATTGGCAGCAAAAGCTGTATCGATTTGGCGCGCTCCGGCAGAACGAACTCGAGAGATAGAACTAGCACAGCATGGTGGCAAAAAGCTTACTCAGAAATTTACAGATTGGCTAAATGAGTTCGATCTGCCATACATCACTGTTGATGAAGACCATTCAAGTAATGCATACCTCAGGTTTACGACAGATAATATTAGTAAGTTTATACCCGTCCGTGATTCAAATGACGGTGGATGGCGAAGTGGCCATGCCTACTATTATGAAATTAAGACTGACTCTACTGGATGGACACGAGTAAACTTAACATTCAACTCTGAAGCTTCTAATGAACTACAAAAGGCAGGACAACAGAAAATAATGGATACTCTAGACAAGTATCCGCCTAAAGAAGCATGGACGTGGTTTAACGTAATCGGCTGGACCCTAGATTACGATGATGGGGACGAGATACTAAAGGACGATCTACGAAAGCTATTAGAAGAGAAAATTCCACTATTTGAAGAAAGTCTGGTGGAAGCTAAGTAGCAATAAGTCCGACTTATTACTTAATTTCATGCTCTCGGTGCTACCCTGCGGGTAGTCTGAGGCTTTTTGATGATTTGATTTGCAGCCGGTTTACTTGAGGTTTGAACCGCAGTTGGCTTGACTAGGGATCCGTATAGTTCTCGAGACGATTTAACTACTTTCTCAAATGCTTTGTTGTCTGGGCTATCACTTATAACTACTGTCCTGCCGGATAGTGGCTCTTGGGCTTCTACGGCTGCAATTCGCATATAAAAATTATAGGCTGGCAAGTTGGCAATCTCACCCTGTTCTATATACGGGTAAAATAACGGCAGAATATATCTTTCATCAGCAGGACTACCTGAGCGGAAGCAGACAACGGTACCAACATTGGCCAAGATTATATCGACCAGGCGCTGTTGATCCTGCTGGGACGTAGATTGCTCAGCCATAGTAAGAAACAACTTATATTTCCTCGCCTCGGAAAGCATCTGCACAAAACTCATAGTTGCGAAGTTCTGAAACTCATCAACGTAGAGATAGAATGACCGACGCTCAGCTTGTTTTGTACGGGCGCGCCTAAGTGCAGCAACCTGCAGTTTTGCTAAAACTGTCGTACCAAACAAAGTTGAGGTGTCTTCACCTAAAAGACCTTTTGAGAAGTTGCATACCAAGATCTTGCTCGAGTCTAAGATATCACTAAAGTCGATAGTTGATTTCTCTTGTTCGAGTACGCGCTTGGCACTAGCCGAAAACAAAAAACGTCCAATTTTCGCAGTAATACCCGCAACCATTTTAACTTTCTGAAAATCACCAGCCTTACCTAGCTCATTTTTCCAGAAATCGGACAGATCTTTATCTTCAAGATGTTTAATTGCTTCACGGCGGTACTTATTGTCATTGAGGAGACGAAAGATCGTGAACAGCGTCGAGCCTTCCATAGTGAGGGCGGTCTGAATCGTATTTCGCAGTACATATTCTATACGGTGGCCACCGCTATCATCTTCGGAGAACACTTTCCGTAACACTGAAATAGTTGATTCAGTTATGAGATCTTTTTCACGCAGTAAATCATCACCTGAAAGACCTGGTGTTAATTCAAGGAGATTGATTCCAATAGGACGCGACAGATCATCTGGATTGAGATAAATGACGTCATCTATGCGTTCTTCAGGAATGTGATGGAGAATAGTTTCAGCTAAATCACCGTGAGGATCTAGCACAGCTATGCCTTTACCATTCTTAATATCTTGCAAAATGGCATAGAGCATCATAGTGGTCTTACCGTTTCCAGTACCTCCAACAATATACAGATGTCGTTCACGCTCAGCAGCAGAGAGGCCAATCGGCGTCGTATCACCATGATAGTGATTATCGCCAAGTAGTACATCTGACCTGGTTTTACCCTTGAGAGATATTGGTGCTGGTAATTCTTTACTGAGTGATTTCACCACATTCTCAGTCCTAGCAGATACAGAATGCGGAAAGTGATAGAGACTAGACAACTCACTACTTGAAAATATATTACGGGGCTTAAGCTGTGCAGATAATCTTTTACTGAACTTAAAACTTTCAAAACTATTCAGTTTCACTTTTAGTCGTTTAAGACTCTGGTATTTTGGTACCGTAAACAGACTCAAAGCTGATTCAATACCAGTCCGCCTTTTACTAAGCTCTGATCGAATATTTGTTGCGATGAAGGATCTAACTTCTGTAAAAAACAGCGGTTGTTGCAGCTTCGAGCTAATACTCTCGACAAGTTCATGTTCAAAATAACTTAGAGTACGAACCGGTCGAGTGTTTTGAGCGATCTGCTGATTGTAGTCGTGCTTCTTTAGGGTCGCTTGTTGCTGCGTCTTAGATGGACCGTGGTAGATTCCAGATACTGTATCTGTAATACCTAATAGTACTGAATTTATACCTGAAGTCACCGGAGCTACCGTCATCACTGTTTGCTTATCCAGCCGACTCAGAACATCTTCGTTATGAAGAATTTTACTGCGTAAGCGATTTACCGTACGAACCTCAATTGGAGTAATGCAGATTTGAAATGCCATTGTTTCACCATCTTTTAGTTTAGTCATGGCGGTCGTTATATAGCCGACTGGATCATGACTTTGCATATTTTCATGAGTAGCCAATGGAAACGCAAAGTGATGCGCCTGCCTATATGATGCTACGCGAGAGTATTTTGTCCTGGTTGGTAGATAGTCACGAGACTCACGAACTTTAACATCAGGCAGATAGGCGACAATAGACTGCTTAATGCTAGCGACTTGCCTAGAAGGCACACGTACCAGAAAACGAATCCCAGCTTCTCGGCTAGCAACAAGCTCTAGTGCATATGTGTCACGCATCCCCAGTAATCTACGACTTATACTTCTGGCTGAGCCCAAGCCATGCAAAACATTAAAAAGTTGTTGAGTGTCTAGTGTATCACGATCTGTCCTGTCCGGTGGTACGATTTCCAACATTATCGTTGATGTCCGTATCGTAGTAACAATGCTTATAAGTTTGCGCACAACCCAAATCACACAGACTATAAACACAATGAGTGCCAGACTAAAAACGAGGCGAGGTAATATGGTGGTGGCCTGACTCATAATTTGATCGTTCGGCATTATCGAGTACTTCCCATTGGTTCACCAACCATAAAAACGCGTGCATTTACTGGAACTCCATATACTCGAACTTCAAAGTGCAAGTGTACTCCCGTTGAAGTACCGGTTGTACCCATACGACCAATAATGTCTCCGGGGTTTACATCCTGACCTTGCCGAGCATCTATCGCTGATAGGTGTCCATAAATTGATGA
>CAZLAJ010000045.1:0-8515 GCA_964557525.1 uncultured Gammaproteobacteria bacterium
TCCTTGTCGCTCTTGATAAGGCGTTCAGAAAGAGTGATAGGCCATACCAACGATACCACCTCTTTACTACATTTTATAAACCGGTACATGAATATACCGAGGCAGAGCTTGTGGATCTATCAGCAAAACTTGTTGAAGTCTTTCATAAGATAGATGCTGTGATCACAAACCCAACTGTTGATCGGCTCATGAGGTATGTGCGTAAGCAGCTGCCTCCTTTCCTCATACTGTTCAATATTATTAATAAAAAACTATCTACTATCAGGCCGATCCTCGCAACGGAAGAAAGTCTATGGAGTGAGGTCGACTACACCTGCAGACAGATCTATAGTGAATCTCAAAGCAGACTGAGGAACCTTGCAATAAAGAGCTTAATCTACATCTTTGCGACAAAGATGGTTTTGGCACTTATTCTGGAATACCCAATCTCCCTCTATCTTTTCAAAGAGGTGAGCTACCTGTCGATTGCAATCAACTCACTCGTTCCCCCATTGCTCATGCTCCTTATCGTCATGTTCGTAAAAATCCCAGGCGACGAGAACACAAAACGTATTTTTTCTCGACTCATCGATATTGTGAATAAGGATGAGACGTTTGAGACAGCAATCTCGTATCGAGCAAAAAAACCTCGTCCCCGAAGACCGGTACTTACTTTTGGTTTTACCGTTTTCTACTCTCTCACCTTTATCGTTACAATCGCGATTATTCTTGAGCTTCTAACACTCCTTAACTTTAACTTCGTTAGTCAATTCCTCTTTATTTTCTTCGTAAGCGTTGTAACGTTCTTCTCATTCCGCATCGTACAGGTTGCCAATGAGTATAAGCTTGAGGAGAGAGAGGGAATATTTGCTCCATTCGTGGACTTCTTTGTAATGCCCATTCTATCCATTGGTAAATTTTTTAGCAGTGAGATAGGTAAGCTGAACTTTTTCATCTTTATCTTTGATTTTCTCATAGAAGCGCCGTTCAAGCTGATCTTCGAAGTAGTGGAGGAGTGGATCAAGTTTACCAAGCAGCGAAAGGAAGAGATAATATAGCATTATAATAAATACTATATCTTAACGTCTTTCTGTTTTTCCAGATCTGTGATATAATACCGAATGGAATTTAAAGAAAATATTGGGAGAGATAGTAATCATTCGGGCATTACCATTACTTCAGGCGCTGATCACGAACGGGCCATCATCAAACAGATAATCATTAAAATAGTTGCTCTTATCCTACTCATTTGGTTTGGTTGGAACTACGTCTTATCATCTCCCGGTGAGATGCAGGTAGAAGCGCAGAAAGAACCGCCATATGCACAGCTTCTCAAGTCAAGAGATGCAATAAACCACCGGTACAGTCTGAATGAAAACATCACGTCTATTCAGATCTCTTTGACTCCGATGCCTACACAAATGCCGATTACACCGTCTTTTCCAACCACAGACACAGTCGCTCTGGCACGACAGGTTGCTAAAGAATTTTCACTAAATGAAGAAACATTTCTCTGCGTGCTGCAGTATGAGAGCGGTCTTAACTCAAGAACCGCAGATGGCTCACTCAAATGTGGAGACAATGGGAGATCGTGCGGTCTTGGACAGATTCAATATCCGACATGGGTATCCATACGAAGAAATGCCGGCTGGTCCACCGACGATCTTAGGGGAGATGATTATGAAAATCTCCGCACAACTGCATATGGCTTAAAAACATATTGGAAATACCATTGGAGTGGGTATAGACTATGCGAGGCGAAAGGATACTCGCTCTAAATCTTCGCGAAGAAATTTCAAAACACCACAATCTTAACCATCTTCACCTCTTTACATTTTATAGTAGAAGGTAAAAAATGGTTTATCAGGCAGAAGATATACTAACCGTTCTTCCCAACCATCAATTCTAAATCCGTGAGTTATCACCAATGAGCCTTTTTTGAGTTCTTCTTCTAACTTCGGCTTCAACTTCACGATAACTTCGGGAAGGAGGAACAGGTAGACAACATCTGCGTCCTTAAGGGGGACTGAGAAGATATTTTTCCGATAGAACCTGATTTTTACTTTATCAATTCTTGCGAGTATATTTGACCAAAATATCACAACCGGATTAAGGTCAACGCCGTATCCATCTGCTTTATATTCTTTTGCCGCATATCTTAGAAATCTTCCATCGCCTGAACCTAACTCGATTACATATGCGTGATGAGGAAACGGATAGGCATGCATTATCTTCATAACCTGTTTGATGGTTGTAGTCACGTAAGGTGCGCCCACTATATGTGAATAGAGGAACGAGACAAATATAATACAGAAGCAGATAAGAAATACGGCATATAATCCAAGAATAGTAAATTCTATTAAGCTGGGAGACATCTGTATAGTATAATATACAACACGTGCCTATCCAGACAGCCTCCATAGCTTAACGGATAGAGTACTGGTCTTCGGAACCAGTGGTGGGGGTTCGATTCCCTCTGGAGGCACAGACATATTCATGGGTCCGTAGCTCAACTGGCAGAGCAGCGCCCTCTTAAGGCGTTGGTTGAGAGTTCGATTCTCTCCGGACTCACATAAGAGGTACCGTTCACGAAGCGATTACGAGATTGTGGATTAAGCCAGAAACAAATGGTATTACAGTATTCGGAAAGCAGGATAGTCCGAATTTTCACCAGCTAAAGTGTTCAGATTCGATTGAAAACTTATGTATCTATTCAAACTGGGTTATTGCAATAACCCAGTTTAATTTATCTTATATTTAAGAGGAGCGTGAAAATAAATCATGCACGAAAGAGTTAAATATAGGCGAACTGTAATTACAGGAACCGGGTATCATTCTGGTTGGGGTGGTTTAAAGGGTTAAACGATATCAAGATAAAGGAGCAGCCATTGATATTGTCGCACAACAGGCATTTCAGAGAGCAACAACAGGAGTGAAGGAAATACCCGAAGATATAAGAGAATAAAAAGTTTTATATTTGAGCAAATTTATTATAACTAGTAAGATTAGGTTTATATTATTTTGTATGCCGAAAAAGTGTTTTATATCTAGATACAATTTTTAAACTTGCTATATTGGCTATATTTATACAGCACTTAACAAAATCTGTTAGTACGAACTTCAAAATAAATAAATGAGAAACTGTATAACTTGTTTATTATGAACAAAACTGCAATAAAGTACTATCTTCATTCTATTCCAACGTTGCTAGCGAATTTTAATTGGTGTAGTTTTCCTATGCTTTTATTTAAAAAACCCCTCCTTATAAGAATTGAAAACATGCCATCTTTCTATGTCAGCAATTTCATGGATATTTGGACTCTAAAAGAGGTAATTGTAGATAAACAATATGAAAGGATAAATAAGTTAGACCGCGGTGGTGTAGTAATTGACGTGGGGGCGGCAATTGGAGATTTTTCAATTTATGCAGCTAAAAAAGCAAAAAGGGTCATTGCGTATGAGTGTGATGATGAACGCGTCTTACTAATGAGAAAGAATTTGCAGCTAAATAAGATCTCGAACGTTGTTTTGAAACACACTAAGGCTAACTCGTTAAGACAGTTAATGCATGATATTGATCGGTGTATTTTTTTAAAGATTGACTGTGAAGGGGGGGAATACAATATATTTAGAAATGCTAAGAGCGATGATTTAAATAAGATTGAACATATCGCAATGGAAGCTCATAAATTTAATGATAAAATGGAAAAAGAATTTTTAAATTTACTAAACACATTCAAAAAGAATAATTTTGAAGTAGAAGTAGTGCCAAATTCTGTTCATAATGATATTTGTTTCGTTTTTGCGAGTAACAAAAAATAACACTTTACAATTCCACGCAGAACTTACGAATGCTCGAAATGCATGAAGATAAACGGCTGAGTTATTAGATGGAACGGACGCTACTCGTAGTCGTTCGGCACTGCATTTAAAATTCACGTTTATTTCATAAAAATGTTCCGTATATGGAAAAACACTCGATTGCTTATATTCATAAAACATATCTCCCTGAATATGACCGATGGCACGGAAAACTAAGACCGAGAATTATTTCCTGGTTTGCACATATTGGTGAAGTTGTGCAGTTATACGCACAAGGCACAAAACCATATTATAAGCATGGAAGATCTACGGGGACATGTCGTGAACATGCAAAAACCGAGTTTAAAGACTGGCTCTGGTTAACTGCAGAAATTACATGGATGATATTTCACATTCAATTGCCGATTGTTCCATCTACTACCTACGATCGTGTTATATCTAAAATGGAAGATAATAAAAAATCTGCGCAGTAGAATATACTATCTTTATCATTATTTTATTGCTCGTTTATGCCAGAGGATACTAGTATCGAAACACCAATAAGGCAACCAGATAGGGCCGTTCGCCCAGGAGGACCTCTACATACAACACCTCTGTGTATTGATGGTAGGTATTATGATCCATTGAAACCACCACACCTATTCCGAGCTAAAGACGGTACTCTTGAGATCAGAGGAAATGAAATAAGCGGAGATGAACACAGGAGTTTATCGTTTTGGTCTAAATTCAATACTGAAAAAATTAAACAGGTAACACGAGACTCAATGATTGAAAATATAAAGGCTGCAACTGTATCGAGAAGATTTACTTACTTTGTTCGCACCACTACGACAGAATCGGGTGAAATAGTATTTGTCAGAGAGGTTCAGGAACAGTTAGCAGCCTACCGGATACTGGCACAAGAACTCGGATATGAAATAAAACCATATACGTATAATAAAAAAGATGGCCTCGTATATGCTGAAATCGTTCCAATAGAAGACAAAAAATAATAAGAATAAGTTACCGATTCCGTTTTAAGATCCTGCTGTATTTACAACCATTCGTTTTCTACTACTGAGTCCTAAGTAGGCCGCATAAACAAGATGAGAAGATATGCTTAAAATAAAGTTGAGGTTCAAAAACATAATTATCATCTCCCAGATTATAAATATCATAGGGATGTAACCAGTTTTTCGCACACCTGATTCACTTGCTGATACAGGGAAATACTTACTGAAATAGAGTGCATAACTACTCATATAATAGAAACTAAAGATCACAAACATCATCACATAGTCCGTTAATCCTTTTGTGGCATGGATGAACAATAACATAAACAAACCGAAAAAGAAAAGGAATATGGGCGAAATAGTCAGTTGGTATCCAGTCGAATTATATATCCAAAAACGATGCTTAACTGGGATACGTTGATACCAGTCACGAGTTGTCTTCCTTCGATCCTTGTTCATATACACTACCAAACACATATAGATGATTCCGTAGAGTTTGTAATAAATACTATATTCATTGGTATCTGGTTCTATTTTTAACACAAAAAAGACAAGAGGCATAACAATAAAAATAATGATCGTAGAAAAATTTCTGAGTATAGATACATATCTTAAGTTCCGTATAGCAAGCGCTTGTTCAACTGAAGCAACCGTTGCCTGGTCGTATGTCTCGTTATCCGTAAGATATTCAATCCACCAATTACGCATATTGAATGCTAACATAATATTGACACTATCTGTCAGATATCAGTATAGTTAATACATGCTACATAAACTCCTTCGATATCTCAGCATTTTTGCATTCCTCGTCACAGTAAACTTCGCTCTCTTTTACGTTTCAATGCAGCACAACAAGCGAACATTCTATGTTCAAAATGTGCTGTACGAGATAGATCATCCAGGAAATCCGGTAAACCAGTTTCAGCTCTCATCTGCTCCGCTGGTACTAGGCACCTACACAACTGAGCTTGGTACGACAGACGGGAGAAGCGCAAACCTTAAGGCGTTCTTCAGAAGATATAACTCACCGTTGTATGATTATGCAGACCTCATTGTTTCTCAAGCCGATCTGTACGGCTTCGATTATCGTTTGATTCCGGCAATTGCTATGCAAGAGTCAACTCTGTGCAAGTTTATCCCCGAAAATTCATATAACTGTTGGGGGTGGGGGATATATGGATCAACAGTTACCAGATTTTCTTCATACGATGAGGCTATTATGACTGTTTCTAAAGGAATTAAAACCAGTTACATTGATCACGGTTTAACTACTGCTTCTCAAATTATGGCCAAATATACCCCCTCATCGCCGGGCAGCTGGGCAAAAGGAGTAAACACAGTTCTTCACTGGTTGGAAGAATAATACAAAGAATAGGGAAGATTTACGTTTAATAAAGAAGAGGATATTAGGATTACTGTATTGAACGAGCGTTTGAGAGTTCTTGCGACATGGAATAGGCAGTACCTTTGCTCTTTGATCGAGCGGCAAATGCACCTCCGCGCTTACTGGAGCGGCCTTTAGCAGCATTAAGCCACGTTCTTGACTCATTCAACTTCATCTTTAAAGTCCTTAAAAGGCTTAAGATAACTTCAAGGAAACGTACATGATATACATCGGGTGATGCAGAGATATTCTCAAGGGTGAGCTTATCTATCTCGTTCATTTCAGATGATAGAGCTTCTCCTGCCATCTTAACACTCTTCATTTCCTGTCTAATAACTTCAATAAGCTGTTTAATCTCTGTCGGTCTTCGTTCTGTTTCTGAGTATCTCCGGTAATCGAAAATCGTCCGCTCAACGCGTATAGCTGGACGCTGAAATGGATCTTTCTTCTCAAATGAAGGTTTGCGCTCAGTCGAAGGCTGATTAAGCAGATTATCAAGCAAACCAGTGCCAAATGTCTTATTTATATTAGAAGCAACATCTTTTCCAAATGAAACCACAGGGTTTGAATCATTCTGAGCATGCCCCTGTTCGTACGGGTTCTTTTCGTACTGATTTTGAACAGGTGTCGCCTTTTTGGGCTGTTTTACCTGAATAGTGGACATGCTGTATTATACTATAAGCTTAGGATGTAATCAATCGTTTTCTGCTTCCGTAAAATAGTCGCGTAAAAGTATGCATTCTGCTCAGCTTGTTTTCGTTCATTTTCATCCTTAATATTACCAAAAAGCTTGTCCATGTCTGCCTTATCAACTTGAATATTCTCTACTTCACTAATCTCAGCTAGTAAAAACTCCAGTTTATAGGTCTCATCTATCTCGCGGGTAAGCTGCGTACGCAGATCTTCCATGGTCATATTCTTTGTTTTCAGATATGAGTCAACGGAAAGACCAACACGCTGAATATCATCAACCATCTTCGTCAATTTCTGATCAAGCTCCTGCTCAATAAGAAGGTCTGGAATTTCAATCTTCAGTTCCTTTAAAAGAGCAGATAGTACTGTGTTGAGAGCTTCCTGGCTTGCCGCTTCTGGCTTCTTCTCCTCAGGGTCCTTACCTGGTACCCAGATATCAGCCGTTTTTACCTCTCCTTTTGCTTTTTTCACTATCTCTTTGTACTTTGAAAGGTCTATAGTTGGTTTCTCAGCAACGGTAATTGCTAATTCCCAATCGTTCGTATCATCTGCCTTAACAATATCGATCTTTGGCGAGATGATAGGCATAATGTTCTCACGCTTAATAATATCACTGTAAATATCAGGAAGGAGATCCTTCAGAAGCTGCTGATACACATCGCCCTTTGCAAGATGTTTTTCTGCAATCTCCTGAGGCACTTTGCCTTTTCTAAATCCCTCAACTGCAAGATCCTTCTGCAGTTTTGCAAACGCTGCAGCATAGTGCTGCTTTACATCCTCCTGAGGGATCGTAACCGAGATTTGATGGGTGTTTTTAGGTAGTTTTTTGACGGTGTGTGTAAACATATCACAATTGTACTGTATAAGGCTCCAAATACAAATTCATTTTTCTCTCTTCATCCTCAAACTGAGCCATAATCGCTTTTACTCTCTGCGCCCAGGTAGGACTTGCAGCATAGATAACGCCGATCTGGTCGACAGTTTCAGCACCACGGTTAATGTAATTCTGTCTCAATCCTTTTCCGACGGTAAGAATTCCATCATCCCAATCTTTAAACATAATTCTTCCATTGCCCCATCCAAAGCCATTGTAGCTTCCTGGGATTATCGCTCGTCCATACCCAGACTCAAGACCAGTAATAGCTGGCAAGAGGTAACAATCAAGTTCGTATGCTCTACAGGCTTTAATAAAGGCATCTTCAGAACCAAGAATGGGGGAGTTGTACTTTGACAACACAGCACTAATTACTTTTTTCTTAAGAATAAATGACTTTTCGCGCTGTACTAACTGTGAAAGGGGAGCGTTGTTGCCCGATGCAAGCACGGCAGAGCTACCCGCTTCTTTTGGTGTGGCGTTTACATCTGGTGAGAAAAGAAGAGCAGCGAGTATTAGTATCCCTATAATAATTGCTTTTTTCATAAAAAAAGCCCGAGAGCTTCAAGCAAGCTATCCACCCTCGGGAGATGGGCGTAGTATAGCAGAATATTATAAGTATGTCAAGTATATGGTTTATGTTAATGAGACAGGATACGTATACATACAACTATCTATTATGGGACTAATAGTGATATAGTAGTTTCATTTTTACCAATCTTTTAGTACAATATCAGTAATTGGAATCGTAGCTCAACTGTTTAGAGCACT
>CAZLAJ010000046.1:0-7827 GCA_964557525.1 uncultured Gammaproteobacteria bacterium
TGCGAAAGCTTAGATGCAACATCCTCTAAATGTTCAAGGACAAGTGTTTGCTGCAGAACAAACACACCTGTCCCGTTTTTCATATCATTTCCCTTTACACTGTGCGAATCTGATCGGACAACAACCACTGCCCCTTCTTGATGAGAGCCTTCATACACCGCTTGAATCAGTTTTCCTTCCTCCTGTTTTTTTGATAGGTATGCAATAACTGCATTTATATCTTCAGGATTCATTCCGTATTCCGGCACTGTTTTCATTAACTTAAAGAATCCACATCCTCCCGCAACAACGTCAGGGTCGGTATGGTTGTCGGTATGAACATATACCTTCTCATCTGGTCCAGAAATAGTCCGAACAATAGTATCTAGTGCCTCAAATAGTTCCTCTTGCGTGTTTAAGATAGAACGAGACTCTTTTTGTGCAGTTTCGCGCAGAGCAGGGAGTGCAGCGGCAAAATACCCGATGTCGGAACCAAATAGTGCCTCAGTGATTCCTTGTCCATCACGCCCATCTCCACACCTTCTTCCGGGAGGCGCATCATCAATTACGAGAAGATTGTGAGCAACATGTTGTTGAATTTGGTCTTGGGTATATATCATATATGCCGATTATACCACGTTTTAATTATGAGCTATATCTGGTATAATGCACAGTTATGCCAGAACAATTATTTAGTCCAGATACGATTATTACCCCACAAATGCTTATTGAAGCAAGTCGGGACGAGGAAGCCATTTGGCTTCGACATTTATGGCAAGAAGGTATGGACTCTGGCTATAATACCGTAGTACATGGATGTGGCGATGCCCGCAATTGGATGGTGCCTACTATAGGTGACCCTGGTATAGTAAGTAATCGTGCTATCGGAACAACCGGAATAGGTCGTCGTCTAGAAAGAATGATTCGTCACGCAGGCGTCGCCCGCGTAATGGTGGTTGGTCATTATGATGGTGTTTTATCTGCCGACAAAGGTGCCCTTGTAGGCTGTGGTGCGTTAGCAGCAAAAGACGCACTTGATCGAGGAGAACATGCTCACCTTAGTGAGTCTTTAGAACATGTACATGAGTATGTACAAAGTCCTCATGTGGTGGTCCAGACGTTAGTCACCGCAGTAGAAGCATCGGCTCTCGGAAATAGGCCGGTACTTGCAGCAGTAATGGACCATAGGACCGGAAGAATATTTCCGCTCGCGGTTGTGGTAAGACGTGGTCAAGTGTTTCTAGGTGTTGATAATGAAGAGTTGTCACCCACAATTGTGAAGAATGCGGTAGAAGCGAGGGAGTCATTAAGTATACCGACAGAATTTGATCTGAATGTGCTCGATAGTGACCTAACAATGAGAAAATTTATAGATATGTTGCAACATAATGCTCGATATGCAGCACAAAATGAGGCCACGCCAGACTTTTCAAACCGTATGGCGGTTCAAAATCCTACTACTGCCATCATGTCTTCATCGGTTATACCTCTTGCGGTGAGATACCCACGATTATTTTCTGAGCCCAACACAGCCTTTGCATTGCGGATAATAAGAGATCCTGAGGGAATCATTAATCCTGCAAGCCTTAGAGAAGCCATTGCTCAAATGAATTACCCGATTTCTCATAAGCTTGATGCACAAAATACAGACGCGCCTTTTGGACGCACAAATACGATTATTATTGAAACAACGAGAGAATCTGAGAGTATGCGAGCAGCCGCAGAATTGTGTAATCGCGACTGGATGAAAGAGTGGCGGCAAAAAGGCGGGAGAGTTATTGTTGCAAAGGTAGACCACGAGACTGGTGTAACTGTACATACAGAGTTGTACACTCAAGGCTTGTAAAAATCTGCTATTTGAGTTATCATCCTCCCTATGACTATTACCTTCGTGGGTCATGGATATGTAGGATTGGTAACTGCATGCATATTTGCTGATTTTGGAAATAAGGTGTGGGTAGTAGGTCATACAAAGGAAAAGCTAGACAGACTCAAAAGTGGAGACCCCATTATCTACGAACCTGGCTTAAAGGAACTACTTGAGAAGAATCTCCTATCAAAACGAATCCATTTTACCGATAAATACGCACAAGCCATTCAAGAGTCTGAAGTTGTCTTTATCGCTGTAGGTACTCCTCCAAAAAAGAACGGAGAGGCGGATTTAAGCACCGTATTGCAGGTTGCCGAAGAGATCGGCAAGCATTTAGCAGAGAATAAGTTCACGGTAGTTTCATGTAAAAGTACAGTACCCGTCGGGACTAATAAACGGGTGGAGAAAATAATCAGCAAAGCTAAAAAACTGAATGCTCACTTTGCTGTCGCTTCTTGTCCCGAGTTTTTAAGAGAAGGAAGTGCAATTAAAGATACGCTTGAGGCAGATAGAGTGGTTATTGGAAGTGATTCGAAAAAAGCAGTTGACCTTCTTCTTAAGGTCCATGAGCCTATTGCAGGAGAGCGGGTAGTAACCGATCTTCACTCTGCAGAACTTATCAAATACACAGCAAATGCAATGCTTGCAACTAAGATATCATTTGCCAACTTAATTGCTATGATGGCAGAACAGTTTGGTGCTGATGTAGAGACGGTACTCGAGGGGGTTGGTTATGATAAGCGGATAGGTCGCAGCTTTATGTATCCAGGGGTTGGTTATGGTGGATCGTGTTTCCCGAAGGATGTGAAAGCAATTATTAATATCGGACGCAATAAAGGGATAGACACGCTCCTACTTGAGGCAGTCGAACGGGTAAACCATCAAGCGCGCGTATCCTTCATACAAAAAATACTTGCTAGTTTAAAGGGTTCAAAGGTAGCGTTATGGGGATTATCGTTTAAACCAAATACTGATGACATACGCGAAGCTCCATCATTGTATGTAATAGACAAGCTGCTTGAAGAGGATCTAGAAATACACGTCTATGATCCAGCCGGTCAACCACATATTCAGAAACTGTATGGCGATGCGTTGATATATCACCACGATCCTTACACGACTATCAAAAACGTTGATCTGCTTGCGATATTAACTGAGTGGAATGAATTTAAACAGGCCGACCTCAAGAAGGTCTCTAAGCTTATGAATCATCCGGTAATTGTGGATGGTCGCAATATTTATCACCCTCAGCAAATGAAGGATCTGGGATTTACATATGTCTCTGTAGGTAGAAAGCAGGTAGGATAAAGATGCTATGAATATACTTATTACCGGTGGTGCCGGTTTTATCGGTTCTCATCTCGTCAAAAAACATCTTGCTCAATCAGATGATGTATATGTGATCGACAACTTCATTACCGGACAGAAACAAAACATCGATGGGTTTTTGAAAGCAGGCAACTTTCATTTTTATGAGTCAGACCTCCTCACCTACGACTTCTCTGCTCTCCCGTCGATGGATTACATCTACCATCTCGCCTCTCCAGCATCCCCAATTCAGTATAAGCGGTATCCGGTCGAGACACTGCGGGTCAATAGCGAAGGAACCTACCGCGCTCTTGAGTTTATGACACACTCTAAAAGCAAACAGTTCGTCATCACCTCCACATCTGAAGTGTACGGAGATCCTCTCGAGCACCCCCAGACAGAAACATACTGGGGTAACGTGAATCCGAATGGCGAGCGATCGTGTTATGACGAGGCCAAGCGGTATAGTGAGGCAATGGTTATGACATATAAGAGAAAATATAATCTTGATGTGAGGATTGCTCGACTGTTTAATACCTACGGACCGAATATGGAACAGAATGATGGTCGAGTGGTCTCTAATTTTTGTATGCAGGCACTGAAAAATGAGCCACTCACGGTGAATGGTGATGGAACGCAGACAAGATCATTCTGCTATGTTGATGACACAGTTGAGGCGCTATATAAACTTGTTTCTACCCCTTCACTTTCAGGTGAAGTGGTGAATATCGGTAACACAGACGAGAGAACGATTGATGAGCTTGCACGGTTGATTATTAAACTGTCGAGATCATCCTCATCGATTGACCACACGCCGCTTACACAGGATGACCCAAAGAAACGGAAACCAGACATCACAAAAGCGCGCAATCTGCTCAACTGGCAGCCATCTGTTTCATTAGAGGCGGGCTTGAAAAAAACGATCAATTATTTTAAAGTTAGATTCGAAGAAAAAGCATAATATGAGAAAAGCAGTAATAGTCTTACCAACATATAATGAAGCAGGTTCGATTGAGGATATTACGAAGCGGATATTTGATGCAACGAGTAATATCCCTAACTGGTCTGTCGAGATACTGGTTGTTGATAGCTCGTCACCTGATAAGACGGGAGAAATAGTTAAAAGGATGCAGAAGACGTATAAAGGGCTTCATCTTCTTGAAACACCGAAAGAGGGACTCGGAAAGGCATATATGCGGGGATTTGAGTATGCTACAGAGACAATAAAGACATTTGTTATTTTTGAGATGGATGCAGATGGCCAGCACGATCCAAAAGAAATACCAAACTTTCTGAAACAGATCGAGCAGGGTGCTGATTTTGTCATCGGCTCACGCTACATTAAGGGTGGATCTATACCAAAAGAGTGGGGGATAGATCGGAAGTTTTTTTCAGTGTTTGGCAACTGGATTATCCGACTGGGATTTATGAAGCTTAAGATTAGTGACTGGACTGATGGGTACCGGTGTATTAAGTCTTGGATTGTAAAAGACGCGCGCTCCCATATCGCTTCTTATTCTGGTTATATTTTCCAGATTGCTCTTCTTGATTACGCGATCAAACATAAGGCAAATGTAAAAGAGATTCCAGTCCAGTTCCATGAACGGAGTAAGGGTGAGTCAAAGATCAGTTCCGGCAGATATATGTTTGATATTCTTCTCTATATATTTAATAATTCCTCATTCATTAAGTTTGTTATTGTAGGTGTAATAGGGTTTATTATTGATTTTGGTCTATCATACATCTTTATAGATGTGTTACATAAGCCAGTATGGTTAGGTACTCTCATCAGTACGGAAACTGCTATTATCTCTAACTTTTTACTGAATAATTTCTGGAGCTTTTCTCACAAGAAATTAGAAGGATCTAGACTGTCCTTTGTATGGAATTTTGTAAAGTTTAATCTCGTTTCGTCTGGATCGATTATTATTCAGACTGTTGGTATGCAGATTGCGACCAGCATGTTTGGCGTGCAGTATTGGTATCTGTATAAGGTGCTAATCATCTTCTTTATCATCATTCCGTACTCCTACGTTCTTTACAATAAGTTTATCTGGAAGGATAAATAAAACCTAAGGAATAAGTAAGTAGATTGGGTTGTATGTGCTCGGTAACTGAGTTGTGTATTAATGAAGAAACATACTACTGTTTTGTCGTGTATTCACCAGAAACCCACCCTTCTTTCCCTTTCTCATACTCAATCTTATACCATCCGCTCTCTTGATCAATAACAGCAAAGCTTGTACCCGGTTTGACCTGCGCAGACTCGGATGCGGCAATCGATGGCTTCTCTCTTACTCGTAAATATCCTAACGGAGTTTGATTAATCACAATGGTAAGTTTATCTGAGGCCAAAGTGGGCTGTGTTGATTTTTGCTTAGTAGATGCAGAGCCTGATGCTTCTTTCTGAGTTGTATCTTTTTTATTTTGGTTGTTAACATCGATCCCCAGTTTAAACCACGCATTTACTTTATACCCAGGATCAACATTAATCTTTTTCGTTCTCCTAAAAAAGCCTGGCATAAAGACGGAGAGCTCGTGGTCGCCAGCCGGCACATTATCCAGTATGAGCGGTGCGACACCCTTTTCATCGTTATCCAATGAGACCAATGCGCCAGTAGGCTCGGTTTCAACAGAGATCTGTCCCCGGTCACTGCCTTTATCCATTTTTGTTGTAGTAAAGATCTCCCCAGCGGTTTCCACATCTGTTTTTCCCAATTCGAAATTAACATACGACAGTGCATTTTTGTATACTGAAACCTTTCCCTGCCATGTAGCTGCTCCTGAAGCGGTCCCCTGAGGGATGAGCTTGATGAGAAACTCTCCTGTTTTATGTTTATCTTCATACGGAGTCTGCCCGACGATTTGGTCTTCAATAAAGACGCTTGTCTGTGGTGTCGAGATTACTTGTACTCTGCCAAATGCGTTCTGTTTATCCATCACAATGAAGCGATAACCCAGGAATGCGCCGAAAAGAAGTATTAGTAAAAGAAGAAAGAGAAATTTCTTTTTCATCTCCCTTATTGTAATCTAGCCCCTCTTTAGATGCAAGACTACCGGAGTTATGGTTTTTCTTGATGACTTTCTTCCTTATTCTTTTTATTTATTCTCCCCATCTGCATGCCGCCAAAAAAACCCACTACCCCAAATATCCCAAGTATGATCTTATCAAACTTTGAGATAATCACATCAGGTTGAGTGGAAAAGAATGAGATGAGGTGAGTGTTTGCTGAGTTTGCCACGGGCCAGATCATAAAACCGACAATAAGCCCGATCATAAACCGATAGATGTATGCCCGTTCGACCTTAAGTAGTCGGTGTTTTGGGAAGTTGAAAACTGCAAAGATAAGACCTAAACCGATTGAAAAAAGTGCTCCTATAACTGTTGGCGACATAGGGAAATTACGGTAGTAATTATTCTTTGCAGCAGATGCAAAAGATGAAAGAGCGATTACTACACAACTTGTAGTAGATCTACATTGTACCTATTTCCGCTCATTCATGCAACAGCAATATTACCAAACTCTTACATTTTTCTTTCTTTCCGTATCTGATACAATATACCAGACAGACACAGGTGGGATGCCGGAGCGGTTGAACGGGCCGGTCTCGAAAACCGGTTTAACAGCAATGTTAACGTGGGTTCGAATCCCACTCCCACCGCACTCTGAATACTGTTACCCTCTTTTAATACTAAGAACATATTTTCTGATTGCAACTCCTTTAAAAATTCTATATTGTTATAATAACTCCTCCATTTTTGGTGGGTAAGAAGGAGGATGCGTGTATTACCTGCTTTATATATGGATATCCATTTAAAACAACTGCTTTCAAGACTTACGGTCTTAAAGAATAAAAAGTCTGCGCGTCGAAAAAAGCCACTTCTTACTCCGACACTTCCCCCGCCTCCATCCCCCCAAAAAGTTCACAAGCTTGTTCGATCGCATCATAATCCTATTATCTCGCCGCGTCCAGAGTATGGATGGGAGGCATGGCAGACATTTAACCCAGGAGTAATTCTGCTGAACGGAAAGACTCATTTTGTGTATCGTGCGATAGGAGAGGATGGTCTATCCCGATTTGGTTATGCTGTTTCTGATGATGGGTTTAGGATCAGCGATCGTATTCCGTACGCAATATATGAACACCGATTATTGGAAAGTTCTGTACTAAACTTTTATTCTTTTGCATCAGGTGGAAGTTTTGGTGGATGTGAGGATCCTCGTCTGGTACAGGTTGCAGGTGATGAGAACATATATATGACATATACCGCATGTGACAGAGGTTTAAGTATGGCAATCACTTCCATTAAGGAAGAGGACTTTCTTAACAGGCGGTGGAGGTGGAAGTCGCCTATGATTATGTCAAAGCCAGGTGAGGCTCATAAGAACTGGGTAATATTTCCTGAGAAGATAAACGGTAAGTATGCCGTGCTTCACAGCATTAGTCCGGACATAGCTATCGCATATCGTGATAATCTAGAGTTTACAGACGGTGAATATATTGAAAGTCATTATGACGGGTACACACGCACAAAGGTTCGTTGGGACGGCTGGATCCGTGGCGCGGGTGCGCCTCCTGTAAAAACAGATGTCGGCTGGCTTCTGTTTTACCATGCCATGGACTTAAATGATCCGGGGAAATACAAAGTTGGCGTACTCCTTCTTGAT
>CAZLAJ010000047.1:0-7758 GCA_964557525.1 uncultured Gammaproteobacteria bacterium
AAACAACTTATTCTTTCGTTTCATCGTGAGGAAGTTCAGGATAACTCATGTCTATCATAAGAAGAAAGAATGCAAGAATAACCACACTATGGAATATGAAAATCGCTGTTGGTACGGTTTTCTCAAAAAACATCGATTCTGGCTTACGTTCTCCTTCTACAGTAAGTGTGACTTGCTTATCCGCAAAGAGCATACGAGATGAGTAGAAATAGTCACCTCTCTGTTTGCCTGCACTTAACGGAATGCTGTTATTCTCAAAAAGCGGGAGGTTGTTCGAATTGATATTATTTACTCCATAACCACTGTACACCTTCGTATTTATCAGAAACTTCATATCCTTATCATCAAATACCGTATCAAACATGGTTGTAGGATTCAGAAAGAGAACCAGATATCCAACCAATGAACGCTGTCTCTCCAATTCTGTTCTGTTTGGTTTATCTTTTGCATATATTGGTCTAATCAACAGGATGTATTCTTTATTAATAAAGGTCTTGTTCTTCGTAACAATCACCTGATTTTTAAGAATAGCCTGCTGGAAATCTTCCTTAAACTCCTCAGAAGTGGCAATATCAAAACCGAAGTACGATCCACTGTCCTCTTCTGGCACTACATAGTTTATTGGAAAGTACTCGGTACGTATGCCTGGTGGAAAGATGGAAAAATAATTGTGTTTATTTTCTGGTGTGGTCGGTTCTTTTTTTATTAACTGCTCATACGCTTCTCTGTTACTAGTACGATCAATAAACATGACGCGTTCAGCTCCTTTCAACTGACGTGTTTCTAATGTGTCATGAAAATATTCTGTAAATTCTTGTCTTGTAACAACATCGCTGGATTTATAGAAATTACTTCCCTGTTCTAACAGTTGAATGTAAGTATCAATTTGACGAGAGATTGAATGATCGATGTGATTTGCGTAGGCGTGAAAACTTTCATTACTAAGCCGCTTCTGTTCCAAAAAATGCATCTGCCATACGATGAAGTTGAAACATAGGAGCAAAATAAGAAAGATGAGGCTTAAGTAAAAGTTGCTTCTCCGTTTTACGATTAATAATTTTTCCATTACTCTGTGTGTTTATGATAACTAGTCGCAATTCGATGGATGCCAACCATCATAAAAAATGCGCTCACCAAAAAAAACAGGTCACTCACATCGCCGTTCCAATAAATGCCTACTCCTTGCCGATAAGTAAACAACATATCACCTACAGCCAGAGCAGTTATTGAAGCAATAAGTGACCCCATCCCAAACCCAATAGTCCCTACTGAGGTAAATGCGAGAATTGCAAGGGTCAAAAGAAATGCGTCTGATAGGGGATATGCATATCCGAGTACTCTTGCAAGAAGCGGAACATCATCCCCTATTTCCGGCTTCATAAAAATGAAAAAGACACAGAGATAAACAAGAAATACAATAATAAGCGAAAGCTTTATGTTCGTTTTTGTAGGTTGAACGTTCAGATAATCAAGCAAATACCAAAAACCAATCCCAACACACAGAGGATATGCAAGATAGAATGCATCTGCTATTGATGGATACGGAATAGGAGCGCGCAGGTAAATATTGTAGTATGACCAAACAAAGCCGGCCGCTGCGTAAGACAAAAGTCCAATAAAAAATGAGAGAAGTGCATTTTTTAAACTAGACGACTGCGTCCGTTTATAAAGAATAAATGATAATATTCCTCCAGCTAGATATACAGAGCTCGTTACCACATTAAAATAGTAATGAAACAGTGTATTTTTATCGGCAGTACTCTGCAGGTACCCCCAGTATGCATAACAGAGGGTAAACAGTAACAGAATACATATATGCACTCCCACAGAGCGCGATATATCTTTCATACAAAGAGTATGGAGAAAGCACAGTCAAAATACAAGGACAAATCAGCTATAATGACACATTATGTCTTCAGACCGATATACCTTACGCGCTGCCGTCTACATTATTCTAATTAAAGATAATACCGTTCTTTTACTCAGAAGACATAACACTGAATGGAAAAACGGCTGGTACACTCTTCCAGCAGGTCATATTGAAAACAATGAAACTATCCTAGACTGCGCCTGCCGCGAAGTGAATGAAGAAACCGGCATTACGTTAAACAAAAATGAACTAAAGCTGGTACATATCGTTCGCTATAGAGGAAAAGAACATTATATCGAATTCTTTTTCACAGCCTCTCATTGGGAAGATGATCCACGCCTCACTGAACCTGAGAAATGCGATGACTTAGGATGGTTTCCCTTGACAAACCTGCCTCATAAAACTCTCAAGAATGTAGTACAAGCGATAGATCAATTTAAACAAGGAAACACGTTATCTGAATATGTAGAGTTGAATATTTAGTAAGATGTGAATAAGAGATCGGATGGAGTTTAGAACACTATACGGACTTTTGCATCTTATTTACTTAACTTAAATGAAAACGTACGCTTTTAGATTGACTCAAGGAACAGATTTAAAAAATGAGCTAAAAGCCTTCTTCAAACACAATAGTATTCAAGGAGGAATCATTCTTACTTGCGTTGGGTGTCTAGATCGCGCTGCTATTAGGATGGCTGGCGGAAAGACTATTAAACAGTTTCCTGAGCGGTTCGAAATCGTTTCTTTGGTCGGAACAATATCACAAGAAGATAGTCGCATCCATATTTCAATATCTGATATAAACGGTAATACTTACGGTGGACATATTGTAGAGGGATGCATAGTAGGCACTACGGCAGAGATCGTTATTGGTGAGTTAGAAAATGTAATATTTATAACCGAACTAGATAAAAATACAGGATACAAAGAGCTACAAATCATTCATAAGTAATGAATTAAATTGTTACATAATGAAGGTTGTCATCCTCGAATCTTTTTAGCAATCTTAGCAAGCGTCTCATCATCAGCCCTTTTTCCATTATGAGAGGAAATGTAACCCTCATATTTTTCAAAATATTTGTCCACATTTGAAGCTACTTGTTTCCACTCTGTCATATTAGCTGTTCCATGCGTGGGGAATAATTTCGCATGAATATGGTCCACACCAAATCCCTCAAAGATCATTCCTGTTCTTCCAACATCATCTAATTTACTATCAAGCAGTTTACCAACTGTCTTAGCAGCAATTATAAGATCTGTCATCACATCTTCAGGCAGATCAAATATATAACTTTGGTAATGCTTTTTAGTTATTACAACAGAAAAGGCTTCAGTGTTGGGGAATATTGATAAGAAAGCTAAATGTTTATTGTCTTCCCAAATTTTATGACAGGGTGCTTCGCCTTTTACGATTTTACAAAATATGCAGTTTTCCATACTTAATTTTACCAATATTTTATATTACTTAATGCAATCACACCTCTCTGAAGGAGGCGCGATTATGATATACTTGTCATATATGAATCCTATCCATCAGGTCAAAGACCAAATTGTGCTGGTGTGCCAACAATACGGTTGTAAAAAGGTTGCTCTATTTGGGTCCTATGCAAAAAAATTACAGAACGACGATAGTGATATAGATATCCTAGTAGAACCACCTCAGAAATTCGGTCTCATAAAATTCTCAAGCATGAAATTAGATCTTCAAAAGGTTTTAAACAAAAAGGTTGATCTAATTACCTATAAAGGAATTAGTCCATATATAAGAGATAGTATATTAGAATCTGCGCAAACACTCTATGAAGAGTGACGCGTATATAAAACATATTCTTGATGCAATCCAAGCCATCGAAGAGTTTACTCAAGGGGTGACACATAAAGAATTTACGATAAATAAAGAGAAACATTCTGCCGTTATACGTCAGTTTGAAATTATCGGGGAAGCTATAAATCAACTAGAAAAAACGCTATTTGAGAAGGATAAGTCGTTAAAAGATTTAAATATACCATTGGAGGCAATAGTTGAGATGAGAAATATTCTTATCCACGAATACTTTGCAGTAGATTTAGATTTAGTTTGGGATACTATTCAAGATGATCTTCCTGCACTTAAAGGTCAGATCAGCACACTTCAAACAAGCCTTTGAGTTTGTCCAGGCTCATGGACGACATTAGAACTTTTTACTGCCATATGATATAATATGATCTATTATGAATTGCGTCATGATGCTCCGCCATGTTCAGTCAAAGGCGGAGGATACTATCACAGAACTTCTTCTACAGTCGGAAGCTTGTTAAGCAGCTAGTCCGATCATCTTCACTTGGCTCACATGATATTGTTTTAGAGATAGGACCAGGAAAAGGCATAATTACAGAAGAATTACTCAGAATTTGTAAAAAAGTAATTGCTGTAGAAATTGATTTCCAACTATATTCTGACTTAAATCATAAGTTTAGTCATTTTACGCATAAGTTTCTCTCATTGAATCAGGACTTCTTACGATCCGAACTACCTCATGAAACTTACAAAGTTTTTGCGAACATTCCATTTTCTATCGAAGGTAAAATAATACGAAAACTCTTAAACGCATATAATTCGCCTATAGATTGTTATGTAGTGATTCGCAAAGATCTAGCTGAAAGGTTATCAGGTGTTAAAGGTGAAGGTCAGCTCTCGGTTAGTTATAAACCTTTTTTCGAGTTTGAGATTATTCATCACTTTAGAAAAACAGACTTTACTCCAATGGCAAGAATGGAAACTGTACTATGGAGATTTAGAAAAAAAGTGAATCCGCTGCTTGTGTATTCAGAAAGAAGGAGTTATATGATGCTGGTACAAAAGGGATCTGGAGGAGGCAAGCGACTTCAATACAATCTCAGATCATTACTAACTCACAATCAGTTTCAGAAACTAGCCAATAGGTATAAGTTCTATATAAAAAGTAAACCGTCAGATTTAAAGGTTGAGCAGTGGGTAGGAATATTTAAATTTTTAAGAGGTATTAACAAAATTTGAGCCTAAAATGCCTGGTCCAGAGGGAGGGATTCGAACCCCCGTAGGCATAAGCCGTCAGATTTACAGTCTGATGCGATTGACCACTCCGCCACCTCTGGTTAACCTACTTCGCCTTGCAATGGAAGTACCTAGATTATATCATAAGAGAAAATGAAAATAACCTTCTTTGAAGTCCAGGAATGGGAACGGGATCAGCTGCTAAAAGCATTTCCTGACGCACAACTCGTCGAAGATAAGCTTACTCCTGACAATGCCTCAAACTTCACTAACACTGAAGTTGCCTCAAGCTTTATCTACTCAAACTTTGGTAAAGAAGTACTTGAGAAAATGCCTTCGCTCAAGTATGTAACTACCCGCTCTACTGGATTTGACCACATTGATATGCAAACTGCAAGAGAGAAAGGAGTTACAGTTTCGAATGTTCCGGAATATGGAAGCAAAACAGTAGCAGAGCATACCTTTGCCCTCATTCTTACCCTCTCGCGACGCATATATGAATCGATAAACCAGGCAAAACGATTTGATTTTTTTGATCATAGAAATATTCAAGGTGTAGACTTGGATGGTAAAACACTTGGCATTATCGGTCTTGGAAAAATTGGAATGAACGTGTTGAAAATCGCTCAAGGATTTGGAATGAAAACAATCATACACACGAGAAGTAGAGATGAAGAACTAGCAAAGAATAACAACTTCACGTACGCTGAACTACCTGAACTATTATCATCTTCTGATTTTGTTACCCTTCATCTTCCTTACTCAGAAGCAACACGACATACCATAAACAAAAACAATGTGGTAATGATGAAAAAGGGCAGCTACCTCATCAATACTGCACGTGGAGGACTGGTGGAAACCGAAGCTCTGGTGATTGGACTTGAGAAAGAGATTCTTGCCGGAGTCGGTATAGATGTTCTTGAAGAAGAAAAAGAACTTTGTGAAGAGGCTGAGATTATGACAATGGAATACCGGCAAAACGTAGACTTTAAAACACTTGTTCTTGATCACATTCTCATGAATCATCCGCGAGTTGTTATTACCCCACACAATGCATTCAATAGCATAGAAGCGTTAAACAGAATTACTGAAACTACCATCCAGAATATTCAAGCCTTCCTTAACGGATCTGTACAAAATGAAGTGAGAGTATAAATATATATAGTCCTGTATACCCCAGTGACTTTATCTCATAATTATCTATCTACTACCGAGATAAGAGGAGACAATGTCTGCTCTCCTTCCATAATATATTTCATAGTCAGTCATTATTGAGTTGATAGAAGGGGTCTCGCAACGCAAGATAGTTTCCTTTCTGTTTGCTAGCCTTGCTAGAATGCTATTGAATGGAATTACCACCTGGCTACGGTTCGCAGATATTGCCTTTTGTTCTGTTCTACTCTTTCCTACATACCGATGCACTCCTCCAAAATTACAAAAGATGATCCCTATGTTATATTCTGAAACGCGTGAACATATTAATGTATCAATCAATTTTGAATCTGAAAAACCTTCATATACCCTTAACGGTCTTCCTCTTACTTTTGCTAAATCTTCCGATTGGTTTATGGACCAAAAAGAAATAACTATCATCCATTGCGCACCTTGCTTAATCGCACTCTCGAATAGTCTATGGTCAAAGATATCCCAGCATATTATTATCGCTGCCTTCCCAAACACACTGTCAAAGCACTCAATTTCTCCCGATCCTCGCTGATACTCATCTCTTTCTGATAACCATAGGTTGGTTTTTGAATAGTTATACATAACATCACCGCGTTCATTAATATATACAGTGCTGTTAAATATTCGGTTATCTTCATACCGCGGCAAGGATCCTGGAATTATGGAAATCTCGTATCGTTTAGCTAAAATACTAAACCTATTAATCCAATAGTGATATTTCTTTCCTGCTATAAGCAACTGACATCTATCTCTTAGTACGCCATATAAGAAGTCCTCTGGGAAAATGCACAACTTTACACCCGCGTCAGCGCTTCTCGCTATAGACATCTCCATTAGCAAATAGTTTTGTTCGGGTTCGTTAACTATCGGAAGAAGTTGGCATAAAGCTATTTTTGTTCTCATATAGGCGTGAGTATACACCTATATGTATTTATAATATTTAAATGACATTCTAGATTGCTATAGCAATCTAATTTTCACTTGACAGAAACTACTAGAAGAAGCCAGTCCACTTAACCTATGCAAGCATTTTTGTAATTTGCCAACTAGAGAATTATTAAAAGATTTTGTTCCTATCTTGAGGGAATTCTATATTCTTTAATATGAATTTCGTCTATTGTCATATTAAAGACGATTGATGGATTTTTAGACTTTGTTACTAACATCAACTGCTTATTCGTAAGATTGGTAAGTTGTTCTACAGAACATAGTGATCCTGTAAAATTATATTCGGACGTTAATACGTACTCCCCGGGTGGGTTGGTGTCTTTCCCTGGAGGTAACTGAATCGGTTGAACACGGAAAACTCCAACTTGCAATCTCCAATACTATTTACAATCGCTTCATTGTCGGGATTAAAACGTATACCAAAATATTCATCTAACCATATCCCCTTAAAAGGAACGCCGATTGTTACTGGAATATTAACGAGAAGATTAACATATCCTGACATCGGTGGCTTTTCTAATACATAAGTTGGTTTTCCAGATATTTTTATACTATTCGTAACGGAATATTTCATTCATAACTCAGAGCCTACAGTTGGTCCAAAACAAATTAAGAGCGTAATTGAGATGGCTGACACTGACAATCCAAAATATAGTAATGCTAACTTCAGCTTAGAATTCGTAGAAATAGCTTTCAGATTAATAAAAAGCAGCATATTAATTCCGAATGCTATCGGAATAAT
>CAZLAJ010000048.1:0-7648 GCA_964557525.1 uncultured Gammaproteobacteria bacterium
CAGGCATCTATCTGGATTTATAACAATCTGCCCAGTTACAGCACTATTCTCACAGAACACTGGGATGATGGGCTACCACTACCGATGGAGGATACTAAGGGAAAGACGTATGTCTATGAACAGCTGCCGGTATTTGATCCGGACAATCCTGAAAAATGGCAGAAGATGAACGATCTGCTCCAATCAGGAGACTACTATATCTTAACGAGTAATAGAGGGTGGGGGAGTATACCAAAAGTCCCTTGGAAGTATCCTCGGATGAGTGTCTACTATGCAGATCTCTTTGGCGGACGGACCGGGTATAAGTACCAATCTTCATTTACGTCTCCTCCTTCTCTTCGGTATCTGGGCATTCCACTGGATTTTCCCGATCAATGGATAGATGAGTCAATGACGGTGTACGATCATCCGCAGGTTGTGGTATTTAAAAATGCTGAGAAATAGGAGCCTGAAATAGGCAGACTACTTTTTCCTAAGTACATAGAAATAGGCTGAGGAGTTGTGTCGGGTTGTCATAGATTCCTCGAGAATCGGTAGCACTCTCTGTATTACTTTCATTGGTTCATGCCATTGTTTCCAGGCCACCCATCTTTTGAGCAATGCATGAGAAGGGAGGGAGGGCGCTGATAGATAGTGGGCAAGATCCAGCAGGCGTGCGTTACGAGGTGAAACATAGCCGTGCACCTCAACAATCTCAAAGCCAGCCTTCTTAAAAAGCTGTGTCCATTCTTTTTCTGTCAACAGGTTGTGGTGATCTTGCTTCCTTTTCATAAAACTTCGATACCACTTACCAGCAATTCGAGTCCCAAGAAGATTATCTTCCCATGCTGCGGCCATTACCGATGTGAGAAAATATCCACCCGGTTTGAGCACCCGTGCTGTGTCTTTGAGTAACGGGAAAATTTTTTCAACATGCTCAAGTACGCAGTTGGAGACGACAGTTTGTACGCTGTTGTCCTTTTTTGGAATATGTACACCATCAAAGTATAGTAATTTTGAATATATGTTTAGAGGTCGCGATTGTTCAGCCCGGCTGTTCAAGAGGTCGAGCCCGATATCGATTGATTTTTTTGGATATGCGGTTTTGATAAAAAAACCATCTCCGCACCCAAGGTCAAGAATAGGTCGTTTTACTAAATGAGAAAAATGATAGAAGAAGTATGCCTCCTGTGGTCTTATTAATGACATAAAGAAGGGCCTATTTTCGAGGTATTCTTTGAGGTACTGAGCGAGTACCGTGCGTTTAATATGTTTCAGCATATAGTGCATTATAATTCACCTTGTCGTGTTTTGAGGAGAGAATGAAACTGAGCCACGGTTTGTTGCAGCGAGAATATATCTCTCGCCTGCCGTCCTTTTTGTTTAGACGTATAAGCATCTCGGTTTGATAAAATGCGGTCAACGGCTGATGCTATTTGTTTTGAGTCTCCAGGTGAAACAATCTCTCCCATCTTAGTAAGTTGTATGGGAACTCTCACACCTGGTAAATCTGAAGCAACTACTGGTGTGCCGCAGAGCATTGCCTCGACCTGCACCATGCCGAATGCCTCGGTCTGATTGATTGAGGGCAGAACGAGAACGTCTATTGACTGGTAGAATGCGTTAAGCGCTGCGCCTGATAGAGTGCCCAGAAACTGGTAGGGTATTTTGGACTGGGTCAGCTTATTAATAATCATGTTGTAATAGTCTTCCTCCCCAGCAACTTGATCCCCGTAGGGGCCCGCCAACATCAGTTTTAGGGTGGGGTATTTACGTTTCAGTCTTACAGTCGCATCGATGAGATATTCAAGGCCCTTCTCCCGGGCTGTTCTGCCTACAAATCCAATCCAGAGCTCAGAATTTTTCAATTCCTTGAACCGTTTTAACGGTTCGCTGGATTCTGGAAGAGGAGGGACGGGAGGAAGAATGTAGTTGAATTTTTTTAGAAATCCTTTCGTAACGGTTCGTGATTGAACATAATCTTGTGTATATCCAACGATAGTATCAGAGAGTGCAAGCTGCAGCCATACACATCCGCGGAGGATAAACTCGACTATGCGTTCTTTTGCCGATAAACCTAAAATCACATCGCAGTGAAATAGAGAGATGATGCGTTTCTTCATAATTTTTGCAATGATGGCGAGAAATACCCCTTCTGCATTTGGCAGATTCAGCATGACCGTATCTGCGTTTTTTGCATGGGTATAGAATGCAGAAATACTCTGTAGTGAAATGAATCCCTTCGATACTTTTAGAAGATAAGGCATACGTACTATTGCAACCCCGTCAAGATCCTCATTTTGTTTCGCTTGTGGGAGCAAAAAGGTGAGGATAGTCACCTTATGAGATGTTTTTAGTTTTTCGAAGAGATGAGAAGGATAGGTGGTAACGCCCGAGATGTAAGGGTAGTAGTACGGAGAAAAGAAAAGTATATTCATATGTTGGTTTTACGCGAGCTCTTTTTGTAAAAAAGCAACTGCCTTTTTTAGGGTAGGGAATTTATGGAGGTAGGGGATAGAGCGGTCGATAAAGTTATATATCCATAGGACTTTTGTACGCTGGTCTTTTGGTACCGTTTTGTTTATATGGTTTACAATATCCCAGTTATCTTCTACAAAGTACTGAAGCTGCAGTTTCTTAATCATTTTTTCTTTGTACAAATATGGCTGTTCATCGCCTTCATTGTAGTAACACGCGGTGAATAGATTGTCTTTGTTAAGTATGCGAAACCAGTATTCACAGTCTTTTTTGAGTATGGTGTACCGGCTGGTAATAATGTAAGCCTTTATCTTTTTTTTTCTGATAAGGTTATATATATCCTCAAGACCGTCTGCTTTTACAATGCTCGATTTATGTGCCAGTATCCATAGGAAACGCTCGAACTTGTTCTTGGGATAGTAAAATCTGTTTGTTTTTCGCTTAAGAAGATATCGTTTGATAAAGACGACAATAGGCCGTAGAATACGAAGGGGATTATAGAGGAGTACCCCATCCATATCGAATCCCACATGTAAAGGCTCTTTCATGATTGCAACTAGTATACTATACTAGTTGAGTATGTTACCGATATTTCTTGATCTGCAGTTTTTAAAGATCTATACCTTTGGCGTATTTCTTGTGCTCGCTTTTTTTTGGAGCACGTATTTATTGTGGAAAAATTTCAGGTTAACTGCGATAAAAGAGGAGCTTGTGTTCGATGGCCTCTTTATATCTCTTGCTGGGGGATTGTTCTTTGGTAGACTCTACTATGTGCTCCTCAATTTTGATACGTTTGGCGTTAACATACTTAAGTTTATCCTTATTAATGGTTACCCCGGTATCTCACTCTGGGGAGCGATAGTCGGAGGATTTGCAACTCTCTTTGTGTTTTTGAGATACCAAAAAATACGGTTTTTTACCGTCATTGATTATTTTATTAGTCCTCTGTTTATTGCACTTGGTTTTGGGAAGTTGGGTAGCTTTTTTGCCGGTTCAGAAATCGGTACAGAGACTACGTTTTTCTTAGCACTTAAGTATGCTGGTCACCCGGGATTTAGACACCTGACTGCATTTTATGAAGCAGTCTTCTTCTTTATCGGCGCATATATTAGCTACCGAATACTGTTTGCGATACGTCGTGAAAAGATGAGGGAGGGGAGTGGTTTCTTTTTCTTTGCAGTGTATTTCCCCCTCATCTATTTTCTGTTTGACAACTTAAAGGGTGATCGATTATACTTGTTAGGTCAAAGTTTTAATCAGTTGTTTTCTCTGGTATTTCTCATTTTTGCCCTCATATTTTTGGCGGTAGAATATAGAGATCTATTACTCAAGAAACTCTTTTCCGTTAGAAATTCTCAAGCAAATTATGGCAAAGAAGCTCGACAAACAATTTATTCTCGGTCAACAGAAGAAGCTTCAGGAGTTGAAGATTCAGCTGACTGAGCAGGTTAACCAGTTAAAGCAAGACGACCCCTTTGCTGATCCTTCATACGCTTCAGATAATGCAGCGATCGATACCGATGTTCGTGAACAGGACTATCATGCTATCGTCGAGGCTAAGATTCGCCAGCTTGAAAAGCGGTTAAAAGATATCACAATGGCTCTCCAGTATGTAGAGAAGGGTACTTATGGGTACTGTCGCACATGTAAAACTGAGATTCCACTTGCCCGTTTGGAGCTTGTCCCAGAAGCTCAGTACTGTGTCACCTGCGAGCAGAAAATGCGGAAATAAAGGCAATCATACAGAGAAATATACTCTCTAAATACTGTATAGTATATGTGATATGTATGATCTGCCATCTTCACTATTTTTAACATACTTTGTCTTTCTCAGTATTCCGTTCATTACCGCACTGTTTTTTCGCATATATAAACTACCTACGATTATTGGCTACATTATCGGGGGAATTATTGTTGGGAACCTGTTTGGGGGGATTATTAATGCTCAAACGATCAATACCTTTGCTTTCTTTGGAATCATGCTCCTTTTGTTTACCATAGGATTGGAGATTAATCTGGAGAAGATCCTCCTTTTAAAAAAATTTATTATCTATGGAGGTTTGCTGACAACCGGATTATCGATTCTGTCAGTTGCTGTAATTAGTGCAATATTTGGTTTTACTTTAACACAGTCCTTTTTGATCGGACTGGCGTTTGCATCTTCCTCGACCTCATTGATTGCCAAGTTGATTCAGGACAGGGGAGAGGAGACATCATTTATGGGGGAGTTGTCATTAGGGATCTTAATGTTTCAGGACCTTGTCTTTATCCCGGCAATCATTATCTTTTCCCTCATGAGTGCTCGGGGACTTTCCCCCGTTCAGATAGCGGGTAACGTTGTTTTGGGGCTGATTGAGGCGACTATTATCTTAAGTTTGATGTATCTCATTGGAACGCTCGTTGTGCCTAAGTTATTTGATCGGGTTGCTCGATCTTCGAGGGAGCTTTTAAATCTATTCGTCATTATCTTTATTTTTTTCATCGGATTCCTTGCGTCCATGCTTCATCTTCCGATTCTTATCAGCACGTTTATCGCTGGCGTACTTGTTTCACAGACAACCGAACACTATCATATATTCTCCCAAATACGTCCCATGCGAGATATCTTCGCAATTATCTTTTTTGTTTTCATCGGAACCAACGTTATAATTTCTGAAGTGTGGTCGCTTCTTCCACAAATTATTCTCTACACCAGTCTTATCGTGCTGGCAAAGATAGTAATAATTACTGCTGTGTTTCTGTACTTCAGAATGAATACGAAGCTCTCTTTTACCCTTGGTGTGTTTTTGTTTCAGGTAAGTGAGAGCGCTTTTATTCTCTTATCTATAGCCTACCATAATAAGGTGTTTACGCAGCAGGAGTATCTGCTTCTCATCTCGACGGTGCTTTTAAGTCTTACGATTACACCAATGCTCATTAACAATAAGGACTGGTTATACCAAACCCTACGGGGAAACATTAAACGATATCTGCCTTCGATTGAGATGTATATTAAGCATACGGTTGATTTTGATCACCACTCACTTGACAGCATGGATATCGCAAACCATGTGGTAATCTGTGGATATGGAAGAGTTGGTGCAGAAGTCGGTAAAGCACTCTTTCTCGCAAATATACCCTTTATTGCAATCGATTATAACTTTCATCTGGTCCAAAAAGCACGGAAGGAAGGAATGCATATTATCTACGGAGACCCAACGGATCTTGATGTATTAGACTACGCGCAGGTGGAGAACGCCTCAATTCTCCTATCTGCTGTTCCGGACCGGATCTCGCAAGAGGCGATCTTGCTTAACTCACGAAAACTCAATCCAAACATCTTAGTCATCAGTAGGGTGCATAAACATGACCATCAGCAACGAATGAAGGATCTGGGCGCAGAGGTTATTGTCCAGCCTGAGGTAGAAGCCTCTCTGTCGATTATTAAGACGATCTTCACAATGAAAAAGCTTCCCAAGGAAGAGATAGTGCGCAGACTTCGGTTTTTTAAGATAGAGCAGGGTGTTGCCTAGCGACTTAGTTGTACTATGAAGTATCACAGACCCACCAAAAGTCATAAGCGAATCTGGCTTTTATTATTACTCTTTGTCTTTGTATCTGCTTTTTTGATCAAATGTATCGTACAGATTAGGCAGTCGCTGTTTTTTAGCCATAAAGAGCGGATTAATGTACTTATCTACGGTCAGACGCCTAAGGTGGTTTCGATTGGCGTTGCGGATGGTCAGCACTATGTTGTCACATTTCCGGCTGATTACGTTACCCAAACCCCAGGATGTTACGGTAACTATCGTATAGGAGCGCTTGGTAAGCTGAGTTATCTGGAGAAGAAACCAGAGATACTTCAGCGAACGTTTTCCCACATGCTTGGATCATATATCGATTACTATTATTACCCCAAAAAGGGTATCGATTCGGTGTATTACGGGTCATCAGAGGAGGGAGCCTTGTCTCTCACAATTGCAAATATACTTTCCTATCATACGAACGCTTCGCTTATTGATTCTGTATATGTAACGGTAAAGGTGATGGGATTGACTCCCCGTATGTTTAAAAAATTAGAGTTAATAACACATGAGAAGAGCGGAAAGAGGGAGATAGATACCGAAGCAATGGCCCGCGCATATCAGGGTTATTTTTTTGAAAATGCCTATCGTAAAGAACGGGCATCGGTACAGATTCTCTACCGGTACCGCTACGAGACGGCGCTTTCGCTGTCGCAGGTACTGCAAGGGGAGGGGATACGGGTAGTTGATATGAGCATCACGGAGCCTGACCTCTCAACATGTATGCTTCGGACAAAGAAGAGTACGCAGTCAAAGACAGTTATGGACTTATCTCAAATGCTCGGCTGCTCGGTGGAATCTGGGAATACCGACATCTATGATATAATTTTGATACTGGGTGATAAAGAGAGAACCTGGGAAATTTGTGAGAATCCATAAATGATAATTATCCTTATAGCTATCTTTATCCTTTCTTTTATTTTAGCGCTGCGCTCTATGAAAGATCTTAATGCCCCTCAGGAGGTTAAGGGACTTATGAAGAAGAATAAGGTGAAGGGCAGTATTATGTTTTTTAAGGACAATATAAAGCATTATTCTTCCGTATCATCATCTTCATCATCGTCTGATGAAAACTGAGGTAGTTCGTCTTCATCCTTCAGTGCTTCTGCCATCAGCTCTATATGGTCTTTCTCATCATCTGCATCTTCGTCATTTTCATCGGTTTCTTCTGTGTTTTGAAGGTTGGCGATATTCTGCTGTACGTTTTGAGGGAACGATAGGTACATGCTCACTTTTTTGCCTTTTTTAAGCTCTCTGATGAATACAACAACACGATTGAGACTCGCTTCTTTAATGAATACTTCATACTCACTTCCTGCATCAATAAAAGCGAGAAGCCTGCGTGAGAGATCGTCCGGAAGGGAGCCAACATACTCTTTCGCTGCGGTTCTTAACTCAATTTTGTGCCTGCGTGCCTTTATCTCTACATCCTGTCCGACAACGAGCTGTGCAAGCGCGTTTCGCTGGCCAAGATTAACAAGAGATACGGTCTTCGTTTTACCAGGAACTTCGAGAAATTGATTGGGGTTAATCTTTGCACTGATACCATTATTTTTTTTGATGGCGCCCTTTGGTTTGAGGATCTGCACCTTTTCCATGTCTTCTTGAGCAATGGTATTTCTTGGCTG
>CAZLAJ010000049.1:0-7431 GCA_964557525.1 uncultured Gammaproteobacteria bacterium
AAATGAGTCAAGATTCTTAATAACTATAGGACTATATTACAGAATTGTATCATACGATGGGCGAAATGGATACCAATCAGATGATTACCGAATTGTTTACATAATCAAATGCAACTGACATACTTTACACAAGAGCAAGCTCGAAGTTCTTTAGTTCATCATCTTAATCTCTGGCGACACCTTGGTAGCCTTTCAGGCGCATTAGTAGAACACGGATCGTTTACCAATAAAGATGGAGATGAGATGAGGATGATATATGTGTTTACATTCACACTTGAAAAACAGGACGGACTTGAAAAAAGAATGACCAGATACTGTGCGTATGTTACGAGTGAAAGAGTAAGTCTATCGGTTAGCGATGCCATTCCTGCATACCAACAGGTGTAAAAATGACGGAAGCTTATTAGTTAAGAATGTACTGTGTCTGCTAAAAAACCGATTAATCATAGAATTACGAATTATGTAGAGTTACAGCATGGGTGTACGCCTAGAGATATTATTGAAATTATTCGTCCCTACGCTGACAAATGTAATCCCGGAGATGAGATTGAAGTTAAATTTTCAAGACCTCTATCTGACGAGGAACGATGGTACGTATGTAGACACAATTACGATCTTTTCCAAAATATAGCCCTGTTCTAATAATAGTTTTAGAGAATGGTGAGGATAGGCTTACGATTGAGGGATTTGAACGTGATCCAACGCCTGGACCACCCCTTTTTGAGCTTTAGTAAGTCTGTTTATAGTAGTATCTTATGTATTGAATACCTTTACAGAAAGGTTTAAAAAATGTATTAAGAACATTTCAGGAGACTATCTGGGTGTAGATATATATCACACAGGTCAATATAATGAGTACATGGGCTGCAACCGTCTTTCTTTTAAACTGATACTCTCGATCCTATCTGCTTCACTTTTTTGGTCTGTTTTTTCTTCAGTTAACGCCCAAGAGTACCGTACAGATTATCAGGTAGAATATACCGTTCAGAATCAGGGTCAGAAGGTCCAGACGAAGGTTGCTTTTATCATCAAACTCACCAACTATACGGTAGACAAGTATGTGAAGACATTCTCAATGTCTTTTCCCGGTTCATACACAATACGCGATGTAACCGCGAAGGACGACTATGGACCGATTTCACCCCAGATTACTCAAGATAAAAATGCCGTTAAGATCTCGGCAGACTACAATAGCCCTGCTATGGGCAGAAACTCAGAGAGCCTTTTAACTCTTGAGTTTACCCAAGATAATCTATTTTTAGTAAATGGGAACGTGTGGGAGGTTATTCTTCCAACCATCGAAAACAGAAAAGAAGGGGATTACAAGATTGTCGTTAATCTGCCAGAGAACGATAAGAAGATTTCCATTGCAAAGCCGGTGCCTACTTTCATCCGGCAGAACCAGATTGTATGGCAAAACCCAGAAACGAAGACAATCTATGCGGTGTTTGGAGACTCTCAAACGTATGAGATGAAGCTGACATACAATCTTTTTAATCCGAAATCTACGCCGATATATACAGAGATTGCTCTGCCTCCAGACACTCTGTACCAAAAAACTGCTCTTAATTCACTGGCTCCCCCGCCTAAATCAATCTATCAGGATTTAGATGGTAATCTCCTCGCACGCTATGATCTTAATCCACAAGAAAAGATGACCGTCCACTACAGCGGGCTTGCTCAGGTGTATGTAAGGTACAGAGACGAGGTGAAGGAATCGGCTCAGGCCCATTTTCAAATACAGAAAGAGTATCTTTTGTCACCGCAGCCAGAGTGGGAGATACGAAATGCTTCATACATTCCCGCTTCACTTACAACAGCACGCCAGATTCATAATCATACTGTTGCAAGTCTCCAGTACGATTACTCAAGACTCTCTACTAAGGGGGGAAGACTGGGAGCACAAGCGGCTTTGATGAAACCTACAAGCGCTGTCTGTACCGAATTCACTGATGTGTTTGTCGCACTTGCACGCGAGAAAGGTGTTTACGCTCGGGAACTGCAGGGATACGGGTTTGCAAATGATCCTCAGCTGCGGCCTCTTTCGCTTACATCTGATGTGCTTCACGCTTGGCCGGAATACTACGATACTCAGCAGGGCATCTGGCGCCCGATTGATCCAACCTGGGAAAATACTTCAGGTATCGACTATTTCAGCTCGTTTGACCTAAACCATATCGTTTTTGCTATTCATGGAAAGGATGCACAATATCCACTGCCTGCAGGAATGTATAAAACGGAAAATACAAAGGACATAAGTGTTGCAGTGTCATCTCAACTTTTACCTAATGAGACGAAATTGAAGGTAATAAAGACAGATATACCGGGTCTGTTATCTTCACAAAACAGCAACTACTCGGTAGCTATACAGAATGCAGGATCGATATATGCCTGGAATGTTCCAGTTAAGATAATAGCCGGAAAGACACGGCTGAATTATAAGCCGGTAATCGATTCTATCGCACCAGGTGAGATGATCACCGTTCCCTTTACTGCAGAAGGGAAAATATCAGATACGAATCTTGAGGTCTATCTGCAAGGGAAACGGGTATATTCAAAAGCGCTTAAGACCGGTATAATACCACTACCGGCGGTATATGTTGCAGGATTCGTGATAGTTGCCGCAGTTGTTTTACTTCTTAGCAGGAAAAGTAAATGAAGCATCAGTTAGAGATCTCCCATCTTCCAACTACCTATGGCGTGTACCTCTTTAAGCGGGGGAGGGATATTCTGTACATCGGAAAATCGATAAACATTAAGACGCGTGTCCAGTCGCACATTGAAAATGCTGCAATTGACGCTAAGGAGCGAGCTATTGTCGTAAACTCCGATCATATTGAGTTTATAACAACGGATTCAGAATTTAAGGCGCTTCTTCTTGAATCCCAGCTCATTCAAAAACATCATCCGCAGTATAACAGGCGGTGGATGGATGATAAAAGCTATTTATATATAAAGATTAATATGAAGGATACGTATCCGAAAATTATGAAGGTACGGCGCGAGCAGAAACAGGACGCTATGTATTTTGGCCCATTCCCCTCTTCTAAAATTGCGCGGGAGATCCTAAGCGAGATTAGGAAACTGATCCCATTCTGCACCCAGAAAAGGGTCTACCGTCATGTCTGTTTTCAGTCAAAGATAGGGCTCTGTAATCCATGCCCAAGCGCCATAGAACTTCTTACTGATGAAAAAGAAAAGAGAGTTCTGCAGCGCTTGTACAAAAGCCGTATCCGGCAGGTGGTAAAGATACTAAATGGTAACTTTGAGGTCGTCCTGAGAGGTCTCTATTCCCAGCTCAAGGAGCTGACAGAGCAGGAACGGTATGAAGAGGCCATTATGTTGAGAAACAAAATAAAGAGGTTTGAGTACTTTGTGAACGAACAGCTCTTTGCTTCATATGATTCATCAAGCTACAATCAATCTGAGGAGGGATTAGTGAGCCTGGCAAAAATTTTGTCTCCTTACTTTCCAGGCTTTTCTGTCGATAACCCAAAGGGTCTGCACAGAATCGAGTGCTTTGATGTGAGCAACCTTAGTGGAAAAGAGGCCACAGCCTCAATGGTAGTTCTCATCGATGGACTTGTTGATAAGAGCGAATACCGGAGATTTAAGATTAAGAACCTCAAATCTAAATCTGACTTCGAGATGCATGAGGAAGTATTTACACGTCGACTCAAGCACAGAGACTGGCCGCTTCCTGATTTATTGGTAGTTGATGGTGGAAAACCGCAAGTGAGAACGTTACGTGCTGTCTTTACACAACTGCGTATTTCAATTCCATTGATTGGGATTGCAAAGCGTCCGGACCGCTTTGTGGTTGGTGTAAACAACCTCCCATCGGTGCGTCCGCCAATGAGAGATATTGGATTTAATATGATTAGAAACCTACGAGATGAGTCACATCGGTTTGCAAAGAAATATCATCTATTGTTAAGGGAGCAGAAAATGATGGTATAATGGGGAATTACTATGAAGGATATACTGCTTGTTATTAACATCGTCGTCTCGATTGCCATCGTCATTCTTATCCTTATCCAAGGGAGAGGTGCAGGTCTCGGGAGCGCCTGGGGAGGCGGAGGAGAGATGTATCAAACCAGACGAGGAGTAGAAAAACTTACCATGCGCCTAACGGTTGCGATGATTGTGATATTCTTCATTATCTCTGTCGCTAACTTTTTTGTAAACTAAATAGTGCACTATCAATTCCGGTGCATTCGTATACATGAAGAAGACATTCAGACTTTACTACTGGCTTGCGCTAGAGTTCACTAAGAAGAACGCCAAACATATCCTTCTCAGTTTTTTCCTCAGCTTCGTCTTTATCATCATCCTTATCTCCCTTGCACCTTACCTTGAGACATATTTACTGTCAAAGAAAGTGCACATCGGACTTACCGGAAATATTCGCGCTACTTCGCTTCCTGAGGATATAACGTCAAAGATCTCAAACGGGCTAGTCTTTATTAACGAAAAAGGGGAGATTATGCCAAGTCTCGCAGAATCGTGGAAGGTGAATAGCTCTGGCACCGTGTATACCTTTAAACTTAAACCTACCTTATACTGGAACGATGGTAAACCATTGAAAGCAAAGGATATAGACTACTCATTTAAGGATATTAAAACAGAGTACATTGACGATCAGACAATCAGGTTCGTGCTTGACAAGCCTCTTCCCATTTTTCCGACCTATCTTCGACGACCCATTATCAAGTATCCGTTTGTAGGTATATCAGGATTATATAAGGTAGATAGTTATCGGACAGAGTTTGGTTTGGTAAAAACATTAACTCTCTCGCCAAACAAGCGGGGGCTTCCAACCATTACCTATCACATATATGATAATGAGGGACAGCTCGTTACTGCATACAAGCGGGGAGACATTAACGAGATGCAGATCACCAAACAGGCGATTGCGGAGGGCTTTATGAAGTGGAAAAATTCTGAAGTGATCCAGAACGTAGACTACTCCCGACTGATGACTCTGTTTTTTAATATGAAAAATCCTATCTGGTCTACTGCTCAGGAAAAAGAGGTGCGGCAGGCAATCAGACTTCTCATCAATCCGGATAGTTACAGCAAGCTGGGTGTCGAGGCGAACAGTTCTATCAGCCCGCTTTCTTGGGCTTACAACCCAGACCTGAAAAAGTATATATATGATAAAGAAACAGCTATGAGGACGTTAAAAAAGCTGAACACCTCTTCTAAATCTGCAGAGCTAAAATTTAGGGCGTCATATGATTACTATGAAGTCGCAGACACATTAACTCAAGCATTTAACGAAGCTGGACTGAAGGTAGCGCTCAACTTTTCCTCTGATGAAGACAACGGAAAGTTTGATATTCTCCTTGCTTACTGGAAGGTTCCTCTTGACCCTGATCAGTATTACTTCTGGCACAAAGAACAGATAGGGAGAGGAAATATCACAGGATATGACAGACCGAAGGTTGATCTTCTTTTAGAGAAGGGGAGAAGGACAAACTCGATAAATGAACGTAAGCAGATTTACAACGACCTGCAGAAAGTACTATATGATGATCCTCCCGCAGTCTTCCTCTACTATCCGTATATCTACACAGTGAGGAGAAAGTAAAGAGGGGCGGACTGTTGTAGCTTCTTATAGTGAGATTTCAGGTTAATGCTATATCATTCTAGCCATATACTGAAAACCCGTTACTGTTTCAAAAACTCTGACTTCATACTGCGTTTCATCTTTCAGTCCCATTAAAAAATTATAGACTGTTACGCCGCCTATAGAAGAAGGTTTCTCATGAATGATATATCGTATACGGCTTCCATATGCTGCCAATAAACACTTATATGCTCTATCGCCTGTGTCGTCGTAAATTGTCATACCCAGTTCTTTGCTTGCCATATTTAGAGGACATTATATCCGATAGTATTCAATTTATCAAGACTATCTTGGGTAAGAACATCTACACACTTATTCTGCAGTCTGCAATTCCACGTTTATACAACTGTAGCCCAACTGGAGTGTCGCCAATTATTAATCCGTATTTATTTCCGTCTTTATACAATGCATAAAAGATGAAACAAAGTATGCCTTGCATGTTTCTTTCAGTTGCAAGATACTACAGGCATACAATGTTCGAATCACTATCCCTCAAAAAGCGCTCTATTTCTCCAATTCGGTTTTCATTGCTTCTATCACATGCTCGTCCATTTTCCATAGGTGTAAAACAGTTAAAAAGTTTAATTAGTCACATGTGTTACCATACTAATTTCTTTGCTTCTCTTGTGTAAGTATAGATAAATATTGATAGACCATTGCTATCGTATTGCAACAATAAACTTACCTTATTCTTTGTGCTCCTGAAAGTATCCATCTATATTCCAAGATATCGCTTGCAGGATATATTAGTGTTTTTGTTACCGTGTAGCCTGTTCTCGTTCCAGTTTGATCTGTTACTACAAAAGCGTAGTATTGCAATCCAGCCCAGTCTACATATAAACCTTCACAGTCTACGCAATACTTGTCACGACCCAGATCGTTAAGGAAAGATTCTAGATAGATTTGTGCATCGTCTTGATTAAATTCAGGTACATCTCGACTAAATGGTATTTCGTTTGCCATATGTTATTAATATTTACGTAAATTTTTAATAAAAGTGATAATTATGTCTTTGATATGGAAAGATCAATGTGTGAGATCTTTCTCACCATTTGACATGTCGCAATCTTAAACGATTTATATAATAAAACATGACTCTAGGATGACAAATTGAAAGATCGAGAGTAATGGTTTGCGGAATACTAAAACTACGTGACTGTATGTGGGACTATCGTCAAGTAATAGGAAAAAATATATCAATACACTAACTAATGAAACGCATGTCAATCTCTTACTTCGTTTATTAGTCTCTCGATGAGTAATAATGGCAACCCCTCGATTCCTTCGATTCTATTTATATATGGACGAATAATTGGATGCTCTACCATAAAACCACCTGCAGCCTGGAATATCTTCCCTTCTTGAATAAGTTCGACAACTACATCGCTGGGAATTGGATTGAAAAATATCTTAGATACGTCTACGCCTTCTTGTTGTTTGCCATTGGTAGTGTTTGTAACGACTATCGCCGTTATTGTCTCTGCTGGAAATACTGAATAACTCTCTAAGTATTCCTTTGCTTGTTCTTTTGTTTCAGGCTTCTCTCGTAATACTCCGTTGCACACAACAACCTGATCTAATGTAATAAGAAGAGCTGGCTCAGAAATTCTGTTCAATAACGATTTAGCTTTGGCTCGAGCTAAGAGAAGTGGAAGTTCAAAAAAGTTATCTGATCTAATCACCTTTTCGTCAATATCAGCTTGCATTACATCGAAGTGATAGCCGGCCCGCTCTAGGACGATCTTTCTGCTTAGGGACTGGGAACCTAAAATAAGTTTCATAAATGAAGATGTGTGTGC
>CAZLAJ010000050.1:0-7309 GCA_964557525.1 uncultured Gammaproteobacteria bacterium
CTCATCCATTCTCAAATGGCGTACGAGGCGCAGCTTGATAATGAACTGGTCGACAAGCTCCTGTGCCGTGCTCTCGGTAAGTAGTCCCTTTTTAATATCTTCTTCTATGTATATATCAAAGAAACCTGATACATTTCCTAAGCTCATCGCAGCACCATCCTGTTCCTTCAGTGCCGCAAGGTATGCAAAGTATGTCCACTGAACAGCCTCAAATGCATCCGTAGCTTTGTGTCTAATATCATATCCATAGGTTTGTGCCATCTCGGTCATGAGTAAGAGGGCGCGGATCTGTTCGTTCACCTCTTCCCTGAGCTGAATGAGTTCATTCGTCATTGGACCATCCAACCTCTCAAGGTCTTTCTTTTTTTCTTGTATTATATGTTCTGTGCCGAAAAGTGCAACGCGCCGATAGTCCCCGATGATGCGGCCTCGTGCATAGTTGTCAGGGAGTCCGGTAATGACGCCGGTGGAGCGAAGCTGTTTCATCTCATGTGTATATGCATCAAACACACCATCATTGTGGGTCTTGCGGTACTTTTCACATAGTTCCTTAACACTGTTTGATACTTTTTTCCCGTTTTCTTCGCAGGCCTGTTCCACGACCCGTATGCCGCCAAACGGTTTGATTGCTCGCTTGAGGGGAGCATCGGTCTGCAGCCCAACAATTACCTCAAGCTCTCTATCAATATATCCAGGGCTATGACTCGTGATCGTTGAGATGGTCTGAGTATCGATATCAAGCACACCCCCATTACGTTGTTCCTCTAAAAGAAGCTCTTTGCATCTATTCCAGAGTTTTACTGTTTTTTTAGTAGGTCCGGTGAGAAATGAAGCGTCTCCATCGTAGGGAGTAAGATGGCGGAAGATATAGTCGCGGACGTTTATAATGTTCTGCATATATATTCAAAGCAAGCTGAACCGTTGTGATGTTCTTTGATTGTGTCGCAATTATACTCTTTATCATTATTGTGTCCTGTAATCCAGATCACGAAGCATTTGGAGAGGGTGTGTAACACGTTCTCTCAGTCAGATTGAACAGAACAAAAAATAAAGTTCCCAGCAGAGGGTTACCGTAAGTCTTCCCCGTTTAATACATTTTTAGGCTTCTCAAGGGGATCGTATGAGTGTCCTGTATCCTGTGGCCCTACATCAGTGTCTGACATATATTACACCTCCAGTGTGATAGTATCATAGGGGTATAAGAATAAGGTGGGAATATGGAAAGAAATGGGGAATAGATCAAATATACATCTTACCTATATTTCTCTTTGGTTGAATAAAGGAATGGTACTTGATACAATGTGAGGTACTTTTACGTGAGGGCCCGTAGCTCAACTGGTAGAGCAGTTCCCTTTTAAGGAATTGGTTCAGGGTTCGAGTCCCTGCGGGCTCACAAGGTAAGCAATGTAGCACAGAAGTCAATATGAGTTAATAGCGTTGTAGTTGACGGTTTTTTTAAATCTGACTATTATCAAATTACCACCTCTCTCCTCTTCGATATTCTCCCTCTGGACCCCTGGTCAACGTTTCTTCTCTTAGATATACCCCATAGGAGTCGGCTTCAATGACCCCAACAGGTCTATTGTCAGCATACACACTGTATACATCATGACCATGTAGTCTGCCTTCTTCTTTTCTGGTTCGTATGTGGTGTATTGCGATGTCATCAGCCAGCCTGCCATCCAGAGTGTGTTTAGCTCCATTACGTTTACTGTCGGGGATGTCGCCTTCAAATTCCTCGTTACAATTATCGCATACAACAATAGCTCTTCTTGACATATGCAAATTTGCATTATACCAGATTAAATGCGATTACTTACTTTCTTCTTATCTTCCTCTTTCTTCTATTTGATTTTGTAACACTATCATATAGCTATGAAACAGGATAGTGAAATGTTTGCAGTGTTGATTTTTGGGTTGTTTGCTTTGATAGTTGGTTTTGGTATTGTCGGAGGTCTGGGGAGCGGTCCGCCAGATAGGTCGCGCCCAATGTATGGGATAGGGGGAGGACCTCAGATCACACCAACAGCACAACCCTACGATATGATGTATGGGATAGGGGGCGGCGCACCAACACCAATCGGCACAGCCTCTCCAACGGTAAGGCCGAGCATAACGATCAGTCCTGTGGACTAACTAATTTCGTGTGAATGTTTTATAGATGAGATAGGTGAGGATGATGAGGAGGAGAAGAGTAAGAATGAGAAGGCTGAGAGAGTATATGGCAAAAGAACCTGAGGTAACAAGAAGCATGTTACTCATTCCGAGCCACAAGGCATGAATCATACAGAAAAATACAATTGTTTCTTTCAATGCTGCAGGGAGTCTGTTCGGGAGTTTTGAAAACATCAGCAAACAGGCGAGGAAGGTGTAAAAACAGACAGAGATGGATGTGATGAGGTAAGAGAAAAAGAGGGCTGAGGGAGATTCACGATAGTTTCTGATTACTCTGCCAAAGAAGCTCCCCACTAAGTAAACAGAGATTCCATATCGATTTATTGTTGCAAGAAGTGATGGATTCTTTTTCAATCTGATAAGCGGATATGAGGTGTCTGTAATACCAAGCTCAAAGTTTTGCTGCTTGCTAAAGTATCCCGCTGCCTCTACTTGAACCCGGTATCTTCCACTCGGAAGAACAACAGGCAACTCTCCATTTTGATTGGTGTTCCTCACAAGTGCAAGAGCAAGGTTTACCGGTTGATATACGTGTGTTGCCTCTTCAAATTTGGTTAATGTAATAACCGCATGTTCGATAGGTGTTTGATTGCTGGCATCAAGCACCTGCAGGGGATGTGAAAGGTATACTTTTAGTGGGTATTTCTGTACCAGCCGGAGGCCATCAAACTGAGTTCTGGTGAGTTGAAGATAGTACAAACCAGGGGTGCGAGGCGAGAGTAGTTTGGTTGTATATACTCCGGTGAATACCTCAATGAGTTGCACCTCTCCTTCAGCAGCTGAAGGGGTAAGGCTGTTTATCCCTAAGACATCGTTGTTCACAAGTGATACAGTGAGGTTTTTAACTGATTGTGCGTTATTAATCCGTACGGTAATTCCGAGAGGTTGTTCGGTTGATGCGACAATGGCATCATGGTTTGGTGTGGTGAGAGGAATGTCGTACCAGCTTACCTGGAGGTCGCGGAGAGAGAGGAGACGGCTTGTTGAGTCTGCAGTGACAAAGGTGTATATGGAAGAGCGAACGCTCTGTTTTGCATTCTGTGCGGTGATGAGTAGGTAGTAGCGGGTTGATGGGGTTAAGTTATCGAGAGTAATGGTGTGAGTTGCAAGCATCTGTTTGCTAATCACCGATTGAGAGAGTGAATCGATTCGAGTTCCATATGATATGGTGAGCATACCTGCTTGTGATAGTTTAATCTGTGTCTCGACTGAGGTAGAAGAGATGTAGGGGAATGAAACTGACTGAATAGTCAGGGGTTGAGATATGATTGGGGTGGGAAAAGTAGAGAGAGGGGTGTTGGTTGAGGGGGGTAGAGGTTGTTCAGTGGTTGCCGATGTTGTGGGGGTAGGGGTAATGGTGGGGCTAGGTGTAGTTGTTACCAGTTTTTGAATGGTCTGTTCTTTTTCACGGATAGGAGAGTAGGTAGTGCTTATACGTGATTGTGCAGAGATTATAGCTATGAGTTTTTTTGCGCTGATGAGATTGCTTTTTACCCGAAGGGAGTAAGAAACAGTATGGAGAGTTGAAGAGGGCGCAAGAGAGGGAATCGACCATTCAATGCTTCGATTGATGGTATCAATGGTTGGTGTGGTGAGGCCTGCAGAAAGTGCTGAGTTGTCAACATACTCAAATACATCGATAGTATTGTCTTGGTTTGACTCAACTTTTCCTAATCCCCAGTATGATGAGAGGAGGAATGATGTGGAATAGGGGAGGCTTGAGCGATACTGCAGGGTAACCATTACCATATCACCCTCACGTAGTATTGTATTGGTTGGAACATTTGTGTCTAATAGGAGTTCAGTATCAGTCATGTTTGGCTGCACGCTAGCTGTGAGAGTTACCTGGTCGTTTGTACTTAGGTTAACAGAGAAAAACTTATCCTCGATAACAGAATTAGCAGATGTGTATGTTTTTACCGTTCCGTTATGAGGTCCTTTTGTGTTTGCTGTTGTTACAGTATTGCTGGTCCAGCGAAAACAGTAAAACGATCCGACAGTAAGATCGGAGGAGGGAAACCGCACTGTAGACCCCGAGACCGATAGGGGTGATCCGATACCGGGCCATGCGCTTGCATCAGAAGGAATATCACTACTATTCACCGTCCATGATCCTGAGGGGGCAAGAGTGAAGGGAGAGGGAAACACTACATCAATATAGCTCTCTGTTTGAGATAGGGTAGGTTCATGGCAGACCATACCAGAAGTTGCGGTGTTCTGTTTCAGTCGATCGAACCGAACGTAGGTCTTCGGTGATTGCTGTGCAATGAGAGATGGTAAGAAGACGAATGATAGAATGAAAAGAAGAAAGAATGCTGAGATGTAACTGATTCGTTTCATACATTAGTGATTACAATATACTCATATCTATTTATACACGTTATGAAAAGAGAGATAAAGGTATTGTTATACGATATACGTTGACATGTTCATCAAAGATTTCTATAGTAAAGAATATGTCTCAGCGTATGTGTATGGTAGGTGCATCTGTATTTTTTCTTTTTCTCTCCTCATTTGTACCCTTTTTTACCGTTGACGCTGCCACCCTTACCGAAAGCTCCCTACGGCTTGATAGGATGGGAGCAGGTGTTGCTGCTGGGGCAAGCAGCAAGATATTGGTGGTGATAAAACCGGCAACTGTTGGATCTATCGCAAAAGTGAGGCTCACCTGGCCAACTACAAATGCTTTTACTGTAAACGGCACTCCAGCAAACAATACTGCATCAACATCGAGTTTGGAATCTACGTATCAAGGTGAGTCGCTTACTGCACCTACAGTAACAAGCCCTGCTTCGAACGTTTCGGGCGGAGCAGTTACGTTTGATGTGACTGGCATGTCAAGCTCTACCACCCTCTATGGATTTTACATTACAGGAGGCATTACCAATCCTTCAGCGGGAAATGCAGGAACGCACTCAGTTTTAATAGAGACGCTTAATTCTGGGGGGATAGCAATCGACTCGCAGACTGTGCAAGTTGACACTGTAGCTACAAATGGAGATCAGGTAACAGTAACGGGCGAGGTTCCATCTGCTTTTAATTTCGCTCTTGGCTCAAACTCCATTTCGCTCGGGACAATGGATGTTTCTACGAGATCATCAGGAACAGTCACCGTAGATATCGACAGTAATGCTGGGAATGGTTGGATTGCCTGGATTCGGAGCGAAGGAGGTTCGGCAGTGCTTGCCTCTGCTGTAACAGGAGACTCGATTTCCTCTACGAATACAGGGAGTCCTGTCACGACTTCCCCAGGAACAAAAGGATACGTTGTTGATGTATCAGCATCCCAAGGGGTGGGGAGCACCGGTTCTCTTACCATTGCTACTGAGTACGATGGAGATAGTACAACTTCAGGAGGAGTCATATCGACAACCTATGAACAGATTGCCCAATCTACCGGACAGGCGGCAAGTGATACGCTAACTTTGAAGGCCATTGTTGCTATCTCAGCCGTGACCCAAGCCGCATCAGATTACACTGATACGTGGGAGGTGGTGGGGGCGGGTAACTATTAAGCAAAAGCAAGCTCGCAGATATCTTGAAATCGTTTGAGACTTCCTCTATTCATTTTCCTATTTTTCGATTGACATTTAGGTGAATTGTTTCTATATTGAATTAATATTGGCTATGAAACGTATACGTTCACTTTTCATTCTTGCGATTGTAAGCATACTGTTTAATACAGTTTTCTATTTCCTATATCCCGGAACAGTGCGCGCTGCGACATTAACCGAAGCCTCTATCAGACTTGATAGGATGGGAGCAGGTGTTGCTGCTGGTGCGAATAGTAAGATTCTAGTAGTAGTCAAACCTGCTACGACAGATACGGAGACACTTCTTAAGATTACCTGGCCTACATCAAGCGCATTTACTGTGGATTCTACTGCATCGAATCACACAACCTCAACGACAGGATTGCCTGCAACATATCAGGGTGAGACGCTTACTTCTTGGCCGACGATCGGTGCAACGGCAACTTCAGTCTCAGGTGGTGATGTAACATTCTCGAGTGGAGACTTAACACCAGGCACCCTCTACGGATTCTATATCACTGGCGGTATTACTAACCCCGCAACCGGAAATGCAGGGACTCATCGGGTTACGGTTACTACTCAAAAAGCAGGTCCTACAAATATCGACACTCAAACGGTTGCAGTTGACATTACAACAACGAACGCCGATCAGGTTACCTTAACCGCAACCGTGCCTTCAACGTTTAACTTCGCTCTTGGCTCAAACTCCATTTCACTAGGCACTCTTGATCCGAGCGCAAGATCTTCTGGAACGGTAACTGTTGATGTTGATACTAATGCGGAAAATGGTTGGATTGCTTGGATTCGAAGCGAAGGAGTTGCTGCCACCCTCGCATCCGCTTCAACTAATGATTCAATCTCATCAACGAATACTAATAGCCCGGTTGTTGCGGCTATTGGTTCAAAGGGTTATGTAGTTGATGTGACGGGTAGCCAAGGTGGATCAAGTAATGGTTCTCTTACCATTGCTACTGAGTACGATGGAGATAGTACAACTTCAGGAGGAGTCATATCGACAACCTATGAACAGATTGCCCAATCTACCGGACAGGCCGAGAATGATTCTCTTACCCTCAAAGCAATTGTCACCATTTCAGCTGTGACCCAAGCCGCTTCTGACTACACTGATACCTGGGAAGTGGTCGGAGCTGGTAATTTTTAAGCTGCTTGACTATTCTTCCCCTTTCTGATTAAATAGAGGGTAATAAATTTGATTAAAGAATTGAACATGAGAAAAACGGTTATTTCAATGATTGCATTTGTCACGTGTTTATCCTTGTTTATCTCATTGTTTTCTCTCGAAGCTCAGTCACCTGCTGCTCAGGCAACCGTTGCGCAGAAAACATCACCTACTCCAACGATTGCACTGCCTTCAGAATCTCCGAATGTTGGCATCAACTTAAGCGTCTCACCTGTTTTTTTGAACCTCACCACTGACCCCGGACAAGCGGTATCGAGTCAGATTCGGGTAAAGAATAATAGTACTGTTAAGGAATACTTGCAGCTGAACTTACTGAAGTTTGAAGCGTCCAATACTGGAGACTCTCCGAAGATTGTTGACGTAACCCCGGAAGAGGAGTTTCTTAAATGGGTTGATTTCT
>CAZLAJ010000051.1:0-7279 GCA_964557525.1 uncultured Gammaproteobacteria bacterium
GAATTTGGAGGATTTTCAAATGTTGAACCATGGCTCCCCTTTGCTGACAAAACAAGGACCGTACTCTCGGAAAGGCAGAACACTTCATCTATGTTTAATCTGTACCGCACTCTCATTCATGCACGGAAAAAATTTCCTGCGCTTCTTTCTGGAGATTATCAACCGATGCAGATAGAGGGCAAGCCTGTGCTTGCATTCCGGCGTATTCATGGCGGAGACGAGGCTGTTGTTGTTCTCAACTTCTCAGAGAATGAGCAGGAAATTCAATTGGATACAGACATATATTCTGTCCTCTGTACAACCTACCTCGATCAGTTGGACCAACAAAAAAAGAGATCACAAGGATCTCTTTTTCTGCGTCCCCACGAAGGGTACGTGCTTACCCGCTCTCAACCCGCGATGTTAACTGCCTAGAGTCGGATTTAAATACCTTCAAATATTGGTTAAGTTGCGCGGCGCGCTCTTCAGATTCATTAAGGAGAGCTTTAAGATATCTACCGATAAGGGGGTACTTACGAACATCTTTTAACTGATCCTCAATGAGAGGGATCATGGTCTGCTCCATATCGTAGATACTGCGGACCATGCTATATACTGGGTTTTTGTTTTCCATATTGTTACGTAACTAGTAATTCTCCGTACTGAATTTCTAACTAGTTGTAAGAATACCTTCCCAAAACTAAGGGGGTGAAATAACATTGTAAGAATACCGTAATGAAATTATTACGTTTTTCTTACCGTTTTATGACAGCAGGAAAAATCAGTTATAGTACACTCCTCGCTTATGGCCGATATACTAACAATTCCATCTGAAAAGAAAGAGAAATTCTATAAAGAAATCATTACCCATGCACTTGAAAGTTCGGTGCCTTTTTTGATTGGTGGGACATATGCAGTCATGGAATATACCGGTATCAAACGGCCGACAAAAGACCTTGATTTCTTTTGCAAGGCAGGCGATTACCCCAAACTCCTTTCATATATGGAAGAGCGGGGATACAAAACACGAGTTGAGGATGAGCGGTTCGTTGCCAAAATCATTAAAGGTGATCTCTTTGTTGACCTTATCTTGGGATCGTTTAACTCAAGCGGTTTTGTGGATGACAGTTGGTTTCAGCACGCACCTGTTAAGACCTTCCTTGGAATGAAAGTGAAGTTCCTCTCTCCAGTTGATCTCATATGGAGCAAGATATATATTAAATCCCGAAGCCATTACCACGGAAGCGATATTAACCACATTATCTTAAAACAAGGAGACCATATCGACTGGAAGTCTCTCCTTATGAGAATGGAACAACACTGGGAAGTTCTCCTTGCAACTATTATCAATTTTAGATTTGTCTATCCATCAGAGCGAGACATCATTCCTGAATGGTTGATACAGGAACTTACGGAACGGTTTACTTACCAACGTAAGTCACCGAAACCAGAAAAAAGAGTCTGTCGTGGACGCCTGTTCAGTGATACTGAGTACGAGATTGATTTCAGGGAATGGGGCTTTGAGGACACCTTTTCTATTCCATGAACATAGCTGTTGTCGGAGACATACATGTTGGCGCATCATCACATAGTCCTGTCTCTTCAATTATTGAAACAGCCTCTCAATCATGCGATATTCTTCTTCTTGCCGGTGATCTTACCGAGCAGGGATTAACGGAAGAAGCAGAGCTTGTGGCGAAAGATCTCTCTTCCTGTCCAGTGCCAGTTGTCGCAGTCCTGGGGAACCACGACTATGAAGCTGGAAAGGAAAAAGAAATTATTCATATTCTCACTCAAGCTAACGTCACTGTATTGGATGGAACGTATTTTGTACACCGTGATGTTGGCATCGCCGGAGTAAAGGGATTTGGTGGTGGATTTGGCAAACACATGGTAAGCCTCTGGGGAGAATCCGCGTTTAAGACATTTGTAAAGGAATCAATTAACGAAGCATTAAAACTGGAACGGGCGCTCTCACAACTTCCCACCCAGAAAAAAGTAGCACTCCTCCACTACTCTCCTATTGAGGGCACAATTGAGGGAGAGCCGAAAGAGATCTACCCCTTCCTTGGCACATCACGGCTTGAGGACCCTATTGATAGGTATGATGTTTCTGTTGTTTTTCATGGTCATGCGCATGCGGGAACTCATAAAGGTACTACATCATCAAAAATTCCTGTATTCAACACCGCACTTCATTTAATGCAACAGCAAAAACTGGGACACATACAAACATATTCGTTGTAGTTCTTGACTTCTATAAATTTTAGTTCCACAATAAAGTAAGTCTCATATTTTACAAGTAATCCCATAGTACGTAATTGGATATCTATAACCAGTTATAGTATAATAACTGACTATGCATATAGTACATCTATGTCAACGATTTTATTACGGTCGAGGTCAAGAGGTCTTGCTCTATCATCTCGCTAATGAGCTCGCGCGGCTGAATCACAAGATTACCATTATTACTTCTCCATTAGACAAATCTGCTCCCTTTGTCAAAGATATGAAACTGCACAGCAATATAACTATTAAGGAAAGTCCCGCGGTACGGGTAGAATACCCAACAAATCAGTTACTGTTTCCTAAACTTGGCGCAGAGCTTATGGCAATGGATGATGTTGATATAATCCACGCTCATGGTGCGATGACTCACGTCGCCCAAGTAGGCGTTACTATTGCAAAAACAAAAAAAATACCTTTTATATATACACCCCTATTCCATCCATGGCGCTTTTTTGAACAGCGACCGTACCGATATACCAGAGAAGCATATGAATCTGTGTTTACAGTACCAATTATGAAGGAATCTTCCAAAGTAATAGCTATATCTCCCTTCGAAAAAAAATATCTTACACTTCGTCGTAAAGTATCCTCAAGAAAGATTGTTGTTATCGCAAGCGGCATCAATGTTCACTATTATCCAACTATCGTATCAAGGAGACAGGTGAGAAGCTCCTACCGTATTCCAGAGGGAAAACAATATGTGGTGACTTTTGGAACAATATCAGATCCGAGAAAAGGGCTCGATAGGGTATTAAAAATATTTGAACTAATAAATAAACATAAGCCAAATACTCATCTGATCATAATTGGCTGGAAATATAAACCTGGAGCAGATCATATTGCTAAGATGTATGAAAATCTGCAATGCAAGAATAACATCTCAGCGCTCGGATATGTATCAGAAGAAAATAAGACTGCACTGATTAAGATGAGTGATGTTCTCATATCTCCAACCACCTACGAAGCATTTGGGATCGTGCTTGGTGAGGCAATGTATTTGGAAGTGCCTGTTGTAGTAACAAAAGTCGGGGGCACCCCATTCGTGGTAAGACATGGAAAAACTGGATATACCGTTGACAAATATAACTCAATCAGTCGGTTTGCAGAATACTCCTTAGATATTCTTAACGATAAAAAACTGAAAGAATATTTAGGGAAAAATGGTAAAGAGGTGGTAAAGAAGCACTTCGCATGGAAAAAAATAGCTTTGCAAGTTGACAAACAATATAAGCTAATTATGAAGGGTAAATAATGGTATAAATATCTAATGAGTTCTCTACCTAAAAAAATAATCGTTCAGGCAAGACCATTTGCTTTTCCTCCATGCGGTCTACGAACATATGTGACCAATTTTATCCAATCTCTCTCGCGTCAATTGCCCAATATCTCTTTTGAACTGCTTGTACCTAAAAAGCTTGATGAAAAGGAATTTGAACTCCCTCCAAATTGTACATTGGTGCCACTGCTCCCTCCCTCCACCGAACCAGAATATCTGTCTACAATTTTATGGGAAAACCAATTGGTAACGGATTATGTCAAAACAACTGATCTTGAAAATACACTATTTTACTTCTCACCCTACCACTGTCTCCCCTATGAACAACTGCCCGTTCCAGAAGTGATTCTCATTCATGACGTTACCATCTGGAAAGACCCAGACCCCAGTTGGTCAGTAGAGAGAAGATTCTCATACAGACTTAAGGAACTGAGTATTGCAAACGCTAAACACCTGTTTACCGTTTCTTCGTTTACAAAAAGTGAAGTGGTGTCTTTTTTTAAGATTGATGATTCTAACATTACTCCCATTTTTGCCGACATTAACCCCTACTACAAAGTAGGCCATACACCGTCAGTTAACTTACTTGAGAAATATGGGCTCCAATCGGATGAATATTTTCTCTACATCGGCAGTTATGAAAAGAGAAAAAATGTTGACAATCTTCTTAAGGCATATGAGATCTACCAAACGACAAGTAATAAAAAAAAGAAATTAGTTGTTGTGGGATTCCATACTGAAAAAAGCAAAGAAGTACAAAGTTTTAATGAAACTGAGAAACATGCCAATATAGTCATATTGCCACAATTGGCCATAAGCGATTTGTATACGTTATATAAATCAGCAAGCGCTTTTGTATATCCAAGCCACTATGAGGGGTTTGGCTTACAGATTCTTGAAGCTCAATGGGTTGGGACGCCGCTCCTGGTTTCTGATATACCAGTATTTAGAGAGGTGGCACAAGATGGAGCTCTATTCTTTAACCAATACGATCCTAATGATATTGCCCGCAAAATGCTCTATTTCGAAAACACTCCGGATATAGCTCAAACTCTCATCCAGCGGGGCCATGAAAATGCAAAACGATTTGATTGGAAGAATACGGTGTCTCTATTTACAACCAGTCTTTCACATCTAAAATTATTATGAAGATAGCATATATTACTGATACTCAAGAGAGTATTCCTCCAAACAAATACGGTGGGATTGAATGGATGGTGCACCATATGAGCACCATGCTTACTAACAAAGGCCATGACGTCACCGTATACGGCGTACCACAGTCTCAAGCTTCATTGAATTATAAAGTCCACTCCATCGAAACTACTGCACTCCGTGACAGCAATATTGCAAAAGACAACTTTAAGCTTCGAGATATACTCATTAACCGCAATCTATCTCGAGCAGCAGCACATATACAACTACAAAACTATGATATCGTGCATAATCACGCTGGCCGAAACTTTCTCTATTTCGCTCCCTTTTTAAAAAAACAGACAATGGTGCATACTACCCATTCAACACTATTGCAGGATTACCAAAAGACACTCTTTGAAGAATACCCAACCCATAAACTTATCTCTATATCGCTAAGACAACAACAGTTAACCCCAACTATTCACTACACAGCAAATGTATATAATGCTATTGATGTTGAACAGTACCCATTTTGTGAGAACCCTCAGGGTGCATACATGTCATTTTTGGGGAGAATCTCCCAACAAAAAGGGGTGCTCGAAGCAATTAAAGTGGCAAACGATACAAAACAGTTCCTTGATATAGTAGCAATCTATGATCCACTGACAGATAGCGATTACTATGCAGAGATGGAACGAATGCTTGGTGATTACGCACGTTATCTTGGAGAATACAGCCTACAGCCAAAGATCACTTTTCTACAAAACAGCAAGGTCTTCTTATTCCCCACCCAATGGGAAGAGCCATTTGGACTTGTTCTTTTGGAAGCTATGGCCTGTGGAGTACCTGTAATTGCATTTGATAAAGGTGCGGTTCCTGAAATTATCGAAGATGGAAAAACCGGGTATATCATCGCCAGCTCACAACAAGATGAAGGTAAATATACGGTCCCAACATGGGGAATTAAAGGTATGAAGGAAGCTGTGAGAAAGATATATTCAATGAACGGCGTTGAATACGCTCAAATGAGACGATCATGCAGAAACCTGGTAGAAAGTAAGTTTCATATTACAACGATGGTAGACAACTACGAACGAGCTTATTCAGACATCCTAAGCAAATCTACTAATGATTAGCTGGATGAAAATACTTCCATCCACACATGTTTTTAACTATTGGTAGTACAGTTGTGATATATTTTCCTTCATGCAGTCCGTCGCCGATGTACTAAAACGATTCAATCCTCTTGAGGATAAATATGTATCAAGAGAGTATCAGGCATTTGGGGTGCATCTCTCGCAGAAACTAGAGGATGCAAGCCATAAAAGCCTGTATATCAAGCTCGCAAAGACCCTGCCCCGACCGGTACTAGAAGAGGCGCTTAGATTTGTTGTTGACTCTCAGGCTAAACGGAAAGGTGCTCTGTTTATGTGGAAACTAAAAGAGATGGGAATACTAAAAGGAGGCAAAAAAAAGACTGCAGCCAAAAAAAAACCTCAGGATTGAACTTCCTGAGGTGTATTATTCTCCTCTACTGCTAACCTGGCGCTCGCTGAACAGGGGTAATCTTGTAAGGATTAGCTGCCCTGCTTTCTAAACTGTTAAGCTTCCCGAGAATAGTATTTACTGAACTGAGACCTTTGTTTTGTGTATCCATAGAATGTAATTGAAATGGTAATAATAATCTGATTACCTAAAACGTTCTGAATGTCTTTCAAGTAACGCATCTGTATCTCCTCTTATCGCGACGGCGTGCGCAACCTTAGTTGACTGCCCCTCAAAGCCTGATTTGAGAAGCTCGACCGCTGCTGAGAGTAGATCCATGTCATGGGTTCGTCTGTTCATATTATTTTCATCCTCCTTTCTAAGAGTGTGAATTGGTAATAAACTCGAGTTGTCAATGTTCTTAAAATTAAACCTATAATATCAAACTAAAGGATTATATATATTTTGTCAAGGGGTAAACACAATTACCAGATATAAAATGTACAATTTCTTACAATTCCAGGCTTATGAAATGATAAAAAAGAAGTAAATAAGTATTGCTATAAGAGACATATATTATGTATCAAATAGTCCTCTAATAATAATATGCATGCTGTTCTTAAAATGTGTACAATCTGCCGCCATCCCCATACACCATATTGAGCTTAATACAGTTCACTTGAGTTGCGCTTAAAGGAATGTAACAAACGAGAGACACACGAAAAGGTGTATGGATAGGAAAACAAGGAGAGGCAGGATGTGTTAATAGTATCCGTATGCCCAGTAAGCAACAGATGAGATTCCCCTGCTCTGCAGGTAGTACATCTTCTTTTCAGAAGACGTTTCATCTTCATACCAGATCACTCTAGGGGCTGATGTGTAATAGTTCCGCACCGGATCGTATGAGGTGAAGACAAAGTTCATCTCAGTCTCCATGGCTTTATCATCTCTACGGATAACGCAGTTGTCTTTGCCACATTTTTTAATGTACTTGTTTTTAATCTCCAGATAACTTAACGGCTCTGCCGCTTTAAGGGGTATCTTCTTCTCATTCACCGCCCAGTCATAGCCATACATACCAAAGACGACCTCCAGCTTGTCCGCTCGTACCTC
>CAZLAJ010000052.1:0-3491 GCA_964557525.1 uncultured Gammaproteobacteria bacterium
TACCTCGGAGACAAGCACCACCCCCTTCAATGCCTGAGCCTCAGTATGAGGAACCCCAGCCTATTGATGATTCGCAACAGAGTGATGAACAGACACCGCAGGACTGGCTAAAGCCGAAGATATTCAGAGGCGGCGGTGGACTAGTCTAACTTCAGGTATAATGGGAGAATGGCCCCCACGACTATCGTTCTTATACTCCTTCTCATTCTTATTCTTTGCATTGTCATCTTCTCTTTTTTCCGGCTTGAAAAGAAGACTAGTACCTCATCAGAGCTTGTTGAGTGGATAAAGGAAGTCAGCCGACGTTTGGAAACAAACTCACAAGCCGTAGACCGGAAACTTGAAGCAAATCTATCCATGTTTAACAACCGGCTTGACTCAACTGCGGCCATAATCTCCCAAGTCCAAAAGAGTATCGGAGAGTTTTCAGAAATCGGCAGATCAATGCAGGACCTGCAGCAGTATCTACAATCTCCTAAACTACGAGGTAACATTGGCGAACAGATTTTGCGTGACGTGCTTGCTCAGCATTTTCCGCCTAAATCATTCTCTCTGCAGCACTCATTTGGCAACGGAGAGACCGTAGATGCGCTCATTCTCACTGCAAACGGCACCATTCCGATTGATGCCAAGTTTCCGATGGAAAACTTCCGTCGGTATATGGATGAATCAGATCAAACGCTGAAAGAGGGGTATAAACGGGATTTTGAAAAGGATGTAAAAAAACACATTGCTTCAATCAGCAAGAAATATATACTGCCTGATGAGGGAACGTGCGACTATGCACTTATGTATATTCCCTCGGAAAGCATCTACTATGAAATCATCAACAGCTCAGACCTATTTGATTACTCAGGAACACACAAGGTGCTACCTGTCTCCCCAATAAGCTTCTACGCGTACATGAAAGCAATTCTCATGTCGCTTGAAGGGAAACAAATTGAAACAAGAGCTAAGGAGATACTTACCCTTCTCCAAGCGATAAAGAAAGACTATGAGAAGCTGGATGGAGCGCTCACCACTCTCACCTCACATATCAATCATGCGTATAATCAAACCACGCAGGTTAATAAGTCTCTCACTACGCTCGGGCAAAAACTTTCTGCAACGAGATTACTCTCAGAAGAAACTCATAAGGCAGATAACAAAGATGAAAACCTTTTAGAAGAATAGCTCATGTATAATACGAGTATGTTTGATCTGAAATCTACAATAAAGAAGATCACAGATTTATTCTCTCTTAGAGACGTGGTAATTTTTACCCTCCTCATTCTCGCCTTTCTCCTTACCAGACTTACGCTTCTCGACCGGTTCCCTATCTTTTCTGATGAAGGAATTTATATCCGCTGGGCAAAGGTTGCTTGGCACGACCCGTCCTGGAGATTTATCTCTCTGACCGATGGTAAGCAACCGCTTCAAACCTGGCTTACTATTCCCTTTTTAAAGTTATTTAGTAGTAACGCGCTTCTTGCCGGAAGGATGTTTGCTACTTCAATGGGCCTTATGGCGCTTCTTGGAATGGGAGCAGTCACCACCTACCTATTTGGAAAGAAAGGCGGATTTTGGGGAATGGTATTTTATATCTTTACTCCTTACTTTCTCTTCTATGACCGTCTTGCTTTGGTCGACTCAGGTGTAAACGCTGCATTTATCTGGATTTTTTTCTTCTCAATTCTATTAGCCTCTACCCTCCGATTAGACATCTCACTTATCTACGGACTTATCGGTGGTATTGGTCTACTTGCCAAGTCATCTGTTAGATTGTTTGTCGGGCTTTCTGCCCTTGCGCCGATTGTTGGGTACCCAAAACATAGAAAGATGGGAGGTTGGTATTTTCTTACCTTCTATCTTCTCTACGGCCTCGGTGCCGGCATCGCCCTTGTTTTATATAACATCCAAAGATTGTCACCCTTCTTTCACTATATTGAAGAGAAAAACAAAACATTTCTTCTAACCCTACCAGAACTGTTACAAAATCCATTCCAGCTTGTCAGTCAAAACATTTTTAATCTGCCTCTGTATGTTGCATGGGAGAGTGCGTTTGTCGTCAGTATCTTAGGTGTCGTCGGACTTATTCTTCTTTGGAAAAAAGACAGATTTCTTGCTCTGTATTACACAATCTGGCTTCTTCTGCCCTACATCGCGCTCGTCTTCATCACTAAAGTGCTCTTCCCCCGCTACATTATGTTCTTTGCGACTCTCCTTGTGATGCTTGCAGCATTTCTCATGACAAGAATTAAATCAAGAAATATCATGTTAGGGATTATTGCTGCATATATTCTTTCCGTTATATTCTTCAACTACACCATTATCGCAGATTACAAAAATATTCCGTTTCCTCCAGTTGATAGAGGTAAGTATATTGAGGCCTGGCTTGCAGGTTTGGGAATGAAAGAAATCGTTCAGTTTGCAAGAGAAAAGTCTGCAGATAAACCAGTTATCTTGATTGCTGAGGGTAACTTCGGAATGGCAGGCGATGTACTTGATGTACTACTAAAGCCGACAGATGCAATATCCGTAAAAGGCTACTGGCCGCTGAGTGATAAAGAGCTGAGAGAAAATCAACAAGAACTGAAAAACTCGCATGTGTATATTGTGTTTACACATCGCACTGAACTTCCAGCAGACTGGCCTATGAAAAAAGTGGCAGAGTATCACAAACCGGGAAACCGCTCTACTATCTACCTCTATGAGCTAACACAGTAAACCGTTTGATATAGAAACCCTGTACAATTATGTAGTTTTCCTATGGCTCACCACGAATCACATCAAGATGACCATACCGTAAAAAAGAACGCGGTAATGAGCGCGTTCAGCCTTTTCTTTCAGAGCGGATATTCGGCTGTTCTTGGGCTGATAGCAAACCTTGTTCTCACTATTCTGCTATCTCCTGCTATATTTGGCATCTATATCACCGTTCTCTCAATCATATCTCTGTTGAATTATTTTTCAGATATCGGGCTCGCCGCTTCCCTCATTCAAAAAAAAGAAATTTCCGATGATGATATTCGAACAACCTTCACTGTACAACAAATGCTGATAATAATTATTGTCACTATTGGTTTTATCGCAACCACCTTTATCAAAAATTTCTATAAACTGCCTGAGGCGGGGGTTCATCTCTACTGGGCTCTCTTAACCTCCTTTTTTATCTCGTCTCTCAAAACAATTCCTTCTGTATTTCTTGAACGAAAGATACAGTTTCACAAAATTGTGTTTGTACAGGTGTTGGAAAATACGGTGTTTTATCTTGCAGTTATCTTCGGAGCTCTGGGTGGTCTACAACTCACAAGCTTCACTGTCGCCGTTCTCATTCGTGCCGTCATTGGTCTGATTGCAATCTACCGGATATCTCCGTGGAGGCCAACAGCGGGTATTTCTCAACCAAGCCTAAAACACCTGTTAAGTTTCGGCCTACCTTTCCAGGGAAGCTCGTTTTTGGCGTTATTTAAGGATGACTTAATCATCCTCTACCTTAGCAAGATGCTTGG
>CAZLAJ010000052.1:3591-7260 GCA_964557525.1 uncultured Gammaproteobacteria bacterium
CTTCCACTCTTTTATGTTTTCTGTATCTCCTCTCTGATTGTCTCCTTCACCTCACCGTTTGTTAACCTATTAAACGCTCTCGGAAAAGCAAAGATTACATTCAGCCTTATGGTTTTTTGGACAATAGTCATATGGCTTCTTACGCCAGTCTTTATCGATTATTTTGACTACTACGGATACGCGCTTGCTCATCTCTCCACCTCATGCGCAACACTGGTAGTCCTTTTTATTGTACGAAGATACATCTCATTTTCAATCATAAAAGCATCTTATCGTTTCTTTGTCTCAGCCCTATTTATGGTTATTACTATCTCAGTTTTGAAAATAGTATTCCCGAATCCTTCTATTATTCATCTCATTCTCTACGGTAGCGCAGGAGTCTTAACGTATGCATTGAGCCTTCTCTTTATCTTCAGACTTGATATTAAAGCAGAACTGAATACGTTCCGGACACGAAAGATTGTCTAACATATTACTGAATCCGAAAAAGGGTATAGTCTGGATTTGAAGCAACGACGGATAGTTTCGTATCTTTTATTATCCATTTATCTCCATTCTCTATTGCGAACAGTCCTTTTTTAGTTTTCAATAGTCTCTGAAACTCCTCTACCATATAGATGTAATGAATTCTTTTATTGCTGTAGTAAACAGCGCATGGATTGCCTCCGAAAACAAACGTCGTTGATGTTTGCCACTCTTTTGGCAACACCGCTCTACCCTGTCTTTCTGCAAACCAAACAAGGTAGTAAATTTCTTGGTCCTTCTCTTTTGCTGCTTGCTTAAAAAGCTCATTTCTCTGACTTCCCTTACTAAGAGGATCCTGAGGAGAGATCTCTCCTCTGATAGTTTTAACCGCGATGAAGAGTACGATAACGCACATAGCAAGATAAAGTATCTGCTTTTGTTTATTTATCCTGTCTATGAGAAAAATGATGCTTTGCGCAAAAACAAGCGCGAGGTACGGATATATTGGCATAACATACCACCATATGCGAGTACGTACATTGGTAATTGAGATGAATGTGAGGGCAGAAATGATAAACAGGGTTAACAAAACACGCTGAGAAACAATTTCCTTATATATGCTCTTCCATGACTTATACTTCCGTACGTTTACCAGATAATACAGTGGATATATAAATATAGACAATAGCAGAAGGCTAAAATTCTGAATAGTTAACTTCACGTAAAATAGTCTTCCTTCTATATGAAAATCTAGTGGAACACGCGCTCTTCTTATAAGATGCTCTATAAAATACACTTGGATAAACGTTTGTCCATAGCGAAGATACTCATAAAGGTGCCAAGGTAAGATCACAAGAAGGAATGCTGCAAACATCTTAATATATGCAATAATGTTTTCCCATCTAAAATCAATGAATGTCGTAACAAAAATGGCAAGAAGATACGGCGCTATACTTAACCCTTTTGACATCACTGCAATGCCGAATAAAAGACCAGATAGATAACTGTATCGTTGATTCTCAGACGACTGAAGCCATGCAAAAACGCCTAAAAACGTGAATAGGGTAAAAAAAATGTCAGAGTTAATTCTGAGGGTATACACAACAAAAAACTGCGACGACAGCAGGATAAGTGAGGATAAAAATGCAGTGCGCTTACTGAAATACTTACACCCAAAAGCATAAACGGCAAGCAGAAGAGCTATGCCAGCTATAACTGCCGGTAAGCGTGCGCTAAACTCATTAATCCCGACTAAATACGAAGTGGATATGATCCAACCGGTAAGGGGTGGTTTTTCAAAAAGACGTACTCCATTCCAGACATATGTAAGAAAATCTTTATTTTGGACCATTTCCTTTGCTTCTTGTGCAAATACACACTCATCCCAATCTACCAGTTGAGTTGTTCCAATCACTGACAATAAAACAGTAAGAAGAATCAGTGACAAGAGAAGAATGGCCCAGTGCTCTCTTCCTTTCTTTTGCAGCATTTTTAGCATAGCGACGGTAAATAGTATACAACGAGAATGTATAATAAAACCATGTTTAAGCAATTGGCCATTATTCTGGTTAACTTCGAGAGCTACCAACTAACCAGAGAACTGCTGGATTCTCTTCAAAACCAAACAGATTACCATTTCAAAGTGTTCATAAGCGACCTCTCCCGTACTAAACAGTCTTTCGCACACTCAGTTAATCACCACATAATACTAGGGGATAATAAAGGTTTTGCCCATGGCAACAACCTTGCGATACGTGAGGCCATTGCGCAAGGATATGAAGTTTTTGCAGTTCTTAATAATGACACCAGGGTGGATAATAAGTTCGTTGAGAGTTGCTTGCAAAGCATAAATCTCCATCAGAATGATATTATCGGAGCTAAGATATACTATGAAGCCGGGTATGAGTATCACAAAAACCGATATACGAAAAACGATCTAGGACACGTTCTATGGTACGCGGGCGGATATACCGATTGGCGCCATGCTTACTCGATTCACCGTGGAGTTGATGAGGTAGATCAAGGACAATACAATAAAACGGAAGACACCGATTTTATCACCGGCTGTTTTATGCTCTATACCAAAGCAACATACGAGCGTATCGGCGAATGGGATGAGTCATATTTTCTCTACTATGAGGATGCTGATTTTTGTGAACGCGCAAAACGGAAAGACATCCGTCTTCTATATGATCCAAGCATTATCATATGGCATAAGATTTCTCAATCGGCCGGAGGCTCCGGTTCAGCACTGCAAAAAAAGTATCAAGAAAAAAATCAGATTAAGTTTTGTCTTCGCTACGGTCCTCTTCGGACGTCGGCACACCTGTTACTCAACTTTCTCTTAAGTAAAGTTCGATAATCACTATGAAACAAAATATTTTTCATTTAAGAAACGTAGAAATACTTATTTTTTGTATAGTTTTACTACTCGTTCCGCTTACATTTGGAAAAATATTTCTCCCTTCGCAGACTGTGTTTGACTTTCATGACTCAAGTCAGGCGCCCCGTGTTGCCGAGTTTGGATATAACCTAACAACATTTCATATACCGCCACGAATCGCACCCCATTGGTCATTTGAACTTGGATTTCCTGTGTTTACCTTTTATGCGCCGTTTTCATACTGGCTGACTACATTCATCTCTTTTGTTTTTTCTATCCCAAGTAGTATTAAACTGTCATTTCTCTTTGCCATTCTCGTAGCTTTCAGCGGTATGTTCTTTTTGATTAAAAAACAACTCAATACCCCTGCTGGATTGCTCGGCGCTGCCCTCTATGCTTCATCACCTTACATTGCAGTTGAGACTTTAATACGTGGCAATCTGGGCGAGATATGGTATCTCGCTCTTCTTCCTTGGGCATTTTATACGGTAATTATTCTCAGTGAATCTCCCTCAATCTACCGCTTACTTTTTTCTGCCTGTGTGCTTTCATTTTTCTTTTCAGTTCACAATGTTCTTTCGCTCGTATCGATTCCACTTTTTACTTTACTCATGTTACTCCTGCCGCAGAAACGATGGACAATAGGCTCGCTCATAATGAGTCTGGGGTTATCGGCGTACTTTTTCGTACCCACACTCATCGAACTACCGCTTACTCACGCAAGAGAAATAGCAAAAAATACCTACTATGCTGATCATTTCCTTTGTCTCTCTCAGCTGTGGTATTCAGCGTGGGGGTATGGCGGATCTGTTGCAGGATGT
>CAZLAJ010000053.1:0-7084 GCA_964557525.1 uncultured Gammaproteobacteria bacterium
AACAGACGAAGAAAAAAAGCTTAATACATTTTTTTACTCTGACCTCAGGAAAAGTATTGTTATCATTGTGGCGATAATAGCAGTCGAGTTAGTTATCTATTTTTCTCATATCACTTCAAGATTACTTCCCTAGCTGATATTCAGCCAGAAGCTTATACTCTGTTTTACTTCCCTTAGCAATCGTCTCAAAGAGAGATATATTCTTGACCGAGATCTCCAAATCAATGTTGAGATTTTCTAGTTTCTTTTTGATCAATAGGTACTGCTGTTTCGACGGCACCTTATATCGTGCAATGGTAAGATGTGGAATATATTCTTTCTCATCTGCGATTGAGAATACACGCCGTACATTTTCTACAATCTGTTCTAGCATCTTCTGTCTCATAAACGACACATACATTGTAATGCGCGAGTTGATGAAGACTCCTGCGCTCTGACCATAGAGCTCCAAAGGAGGGACCTCAAAGAGCGCTTCCTCTACAGAAGAGTGAATCTTATCCAATCTATCAACCTCTCCTAAATATTGAAGTGTTATGTGATAATTCTCTTTTGGAACCCAACTGAAATAGGGATATTCCTTCTTCAGTTGCTCAAGTTGAGCATCTAGCTGTGTTTGAACTTCCGGAGGAAGGGAAACTGCAAGAAATAATCGCATAGGGTATTATGTGTGTATGAATTATACAATATGATGATATGAGATTAAAAATAGAGGAAGTACAAGATGATCAAGCGGTGCTTATCGTCTCTCAAACTCCCGTACTTACAAATCACCTGAGGGAAGCACTCGAACACAACCATGCAGAGGTTTTTTTATCACCAGAAATTCCGGAATCAACGAATCAATTCTCCCACATCTTCATTATCGACGATCTATTTGCATTACATGTAGCAAAAAAACGAAATCTTACTAATTGTATCTTTATCGCCACTACTCTTACCAGAAAGATCGAACTTCGCCTGCAGGATGCAAAAGAGTCGTATAAACACGTAAAGTTCATCCATTTGCCGGCACAGGATGTGAATGCGCACGCGATCGAAAAGGTTCTCTGGTTTACTCTCTCAAAAAATTCTGATGAACAGTACCTCAACCTCAAGTCAGCTGTGCCTCACCGGACCGCAACACAAAAACCTACAAGACAGATAAAATATTCGTTTTCTTTAGGCCTATTCATTAAATCATTGATACCGACTCTTATTGTTATCGCTATCCTCTCTCAATTTCTATTTATTCCATTTCTTGCAGCCAGTTCATTCTTTCTAATTCGCACATACCGACATGTTCAAACCCAGCACTATGATCTTGCAGAACAAGAACTTGCACGATCGTCTGCATTTCTAAAACCAGCGCAGACCCTTTATCTTATTCCCCGATCTCTCCTCTCAGTTCTGTCTCTCAACCTCATATCAGATAACATTATGGATCTCCATACAACCGGAGCCGATACTCTTTCTACGGCGCTTGCAGTACAAAAAAATGGACAGAAAATAACCACTCTACTCTTTCAACAGTCAAAAACAGATAAAGAACAGAACGAACTGCAGCTGAGATTGGTTGTTTTGAAAAAGAATCTTTCAGACCTTGAAACGGATTTAAGAATGATCGAAGAAAAAATACCTCGATTTATACCCGGCGCTTCTCAACAGGCAGCAAAGATCAAAGAGGCGGTAGAGGTGCTGGGCGATATTCGGGGACTACTTGCACACACAGACTCACTATTTGCAAAAGATGGTGAAAAAAAATATCTTCTTATGTTTGCTAATAATATGGAGCTGCGTCCCGGGGGAGGGTTTATCGGATCGTTTGGAATTATTAGAGTTAAGAACTTCTCTATCGGAGACATACAGATCTATGATGTGTACGACGCAGACGGTCAGCTCACCGGTCATGTCGAGCCTCCGCTGCCGTTAAAAAAGTATCTTAATGTTCCTCACTGGTTTTTGCGAGACTCAGCATTTTCTGCGGACTTTGTGGAAAACTATGCCCAGGCAAAATTTTTTCTTGATAGAGAGTTAAATGAACGAAATTTTAACGGCACACTTCTCATTACAACATCTACTGTACAAAATGTGCTCAAAGCTTTCGGAAGCATTCCTGTAAGCGACTATAACGAAGTGATTAACGCACAAAATTTCTATATCAAAACTCAGTACTATGCGGAAGATAAATTTTTTCCCGGCTCGACTAACAAAAAGAGTTTTTTAAGCTCTCTCTTAAACAGCGTCCTTATCAATCTGGAGACATCCAATATGCCCGTCCTCCTGCAAAACATCAAGAGATCATTTGATGAAAAGCAGATGGTCTTCTACACCGATGATAGTAAGGCTCAAGAATATTTTGATACACAATATTGGTCGGGACGGATTATCGAGCCACAATGCTCATCAGATACAAACTGTGTATCAGACTATATACTGCCATATGACACCAACGTTGGCGTAAATAAGGCGAACTTCTTTGTTTCTCGCTCGCTCAGACTTGAAACTATATTCGATAAGTCCGGAACGATCAAACATAGACTGCGGATTCAGTTTCACAATGACTCACCTGCAGATGTATATCCAGGCGGAACGTACCACAACTATTTCCAAGTGCTTTTGCCTAAAAACTCTGAGATAAAAACCGTAACACAGAACGGAGTGGAAATAGACGGTGTTGATGAAGAACAGGATTTATACAAAAAAGTTGGTGTATACATTGTGGTAGCCCCGAAAAAAACACTTCAGATCGAAATAAATTACAGTCTCCCTTCTCGGCTCTCCCCGGGCAAAAATCATTATCAGCTGGTTTTCCAAAAACAAATAGGATCACCAAACAGCGATCTGTCGCTTGATTTTATGATTCCAAACTCAACTCATATCGCAAACCAAAACTTTGCCCCGCTTGTGAAAAACAATCACATCCTTTATAATACAAATCTATCTGCAGATAAGCTCTTTATTGCAGATATAATTCGAGAGTAACTCTATTATTTTATTCACAACCTTATGGCTAAACAACCTGCTCATCAAAAAATATCATTTGAAGTCCAACCACGAACTGACTTTGGTAAAAAGTTAAGAAAATATCAGCATCATGGTATTGCAGCAGGGAACATCTTCGGTCCCAATTTTACTTCTAAAGCAATAACAATTCAGCTCAAAGATTTTTACGCAGTCTACAAACAGGTACATGAAACAGGCGTCGTATACCTACAACTTGACGGTGAAGAGATACCTGCCCTCATCAGACACATTCAACTTCACCCGGTCGATCGCCACGTACAGCACATTGATTTTAGGAAAATTGATCTTAAACAGAAAATTGAGACTGAAGTGCCGGTCGAGATCGTTGGAGAATCAGAAGCGGTCACCGTACACAGCGGTGTTCTTCTCAAACAAACTGACCATCTTATCGTAGAAGCACTTCCTCAAAATATTCCTCAAACTATCGATGTTGATATTACCGTTCTGAAAGAAGTCGGTTCAGATATTAAAGTGAAAGATCTTCCTGTGTCTCCTGACTATGTATTCAAAGAGGATCCTGAGCGAGTCATCATCTCAGTTACAGAACATAAGGAAGAAAGTATCGTGCCAGATACCGAGACAGCAGCTCCAGTAATAACAGAAGAACAGCCTGAAGAGGGCACAGAAGGCGCAGATGCTTCTGATACTCCAGCCGCTGAAAACAAACCAGAATCAGAATAACCTCTGATTCTTCCAGTTTAGCGGCAAGATGTGTGAAGTCTCTACTATCGTATCTTCAATGTGGTATATATAACCAACGATTGTGACTTTATGAATTGCAAATACATCTGATTGTGTTACAATTACAACTATGAGTATTATCAAAGACGAATTCGCTTTAGCACTCAACCAAGTAGCCAATGAACGAGGTATCTCCCCTGATGAAGTTATCGAGTCAATTGAAGCTGCGGTTGTTGCTGCCTATCACAAAGAATATCAGACAACCGAGACGACTGAGGAAGAAGGAATTACCGCTAAGGTAAATAAAAACACGGGAGAAACAAAGATATTTAAAGATGAGAAAGATATTACTCCGCCGGGATTTGGCAGGATCGCGGCTCAAACAGCAAAACAAGTCATTCTTCAAAAAATACGTGAAGCAGAGAAAAAAACAGTGATGATTCACTACCAAGCTCTACTAAAGACAATTGTCCGGGCCCGCGTTATACGCTACGACGGGTACAACGCGTATGTTGATATCGGCAAAACCGAAGCAGTACTTCCAAAAGAAGAGCAGATAAAAAATGAACATTACTCTGTAAATACATCATTCATCGTATACCTTAAGGACATAACAACTGATAAATTCGGCAACACAAAGATTGTAGTCTCCCGCTCCCACCCAGGTCTCATAGAAGAGCTCTTTAAGCGTGAAGTACCAGAAATTGTGAATAACACGGTTGTTATTAAAAAAGTGGTACGAGAGCCGGGTGAACGCGCAAAGATTGCAGTCTTTAGCAACCAGGGTGGAGTTGATCCAGTCGGCGCGTGTGTAGGTCAAAAAGGCGTACGTGTTCAGACTGTTACTGATGAGCTTGGTGGCAAAGAAAAGATTGATATTATTCAGTGGAATGAAGATGATCGACTATTCCTTATCGCCGCTCTCTCTCCAGCAAAGATTCGAGAAGTTTCTTTAGATAAAGAGGCTGCACGAGCGGCAGTAACAGTTGATACAGACCAAGCTGCACTCGCAATTGGCAAAGGCGGTATCAATGTGGACCTTGCCTCCAAGCTAACTGGATATATCATCGACATACAAGAGGTAGTGCTCAAAGAAGAAAAAGAAGAAACGGTAAGCGAAGATACTTCAACAACTCAAGATGAGGAGAAGCAGATCTCTACCGATAGTGCTGAACCACAAAAAGATAATGAGTCTACCGAAGACACTACCCCACCCCCTACACCAACAGAAAATCAAACAACTGAAGAAGCTCCTGCACAATCATAAAGAGCTTTTTTTGCAAATCTATTTATTTCCTTATGGATTCAAGACCGCCAATTGTAACTATTCTGGGCCACGTTGATCATGGAAAAACTACTCTCCTTGATACAATTCGTAAAAGCCGTATAGCTGTAAAAGAATTTGGCGGCATTACGCAACGTATTGGAGCATATGAAATATCAACGGGAATAAAAGGGTACAAAACTGACAGAATTACTTTTATAGATACCCCAGGTCACGAGGCGTTCAGTAAGTTAAGAGCAAGAGGAGCAACTGTTGCAGATATTGCTATTCTTATTATCGATGCGAAAGACTCGCTCATGCCCCAAACTATTGAGTCTATCTCTCATATTAAACAAGCCAACATTCCCTATATCGTCGTTCTTAATAAAATGGATCTACCAGATGCAAGACCGGAAAAAGTAAAGAACGACCTTCTTAAGTATGAAGTGATTGTTGAGGATAAAGGTGGAACCGTACCCGTTCTTCCTATATCTGCCAAGAATGGAACGGGAATACCCGAACTACTTGAAACGATCCTTCTTATGAGCGCAGACCTCAATCTTACCTACGATATCAGCAAGCCTGCTGCGGCATATGTTATTGAAACAAAGAAAGATAAAAGGGGAGTTGTAGTAAGCGCGATTATCAAGCAAGGAAAACTATCAATAGGTCAGACGGTATTTGCAGGGGATAAACACACTAAAATCAGATCACTAATAAATGACCTGGGACAGCAAATCCGCGAAGCTGTCCCTTCCACTCCGTTTGAACTGCTGGGATTCTCTGAAGCACCTGAAGTAGGTGCAATTATCTCTTCTGTTAAATCTGAAGAAACTGAAACGCAAAATGCTTCAGATGCAACCATCAAACAGTTGACCAAAGAGGATTATCTGTCGACTGAACAGGAACAAAAGAGACTCACCATTATTCTAAAGGCGGAAAGTCAGGGATCACTTGAAGCAATCTCAGCAGCATTAGCTAAAAACGACAACCTGGAGATTATTTTAAGTAGTGTGGGTGATATTAATACGGCAGATGTTTTTCTTGCAAAAACGACCCGTGCGATTATTGTAGGTTTTTCGGTTAACTCTCCAAATGACGTAATGGATGCCGCACGACAAGAAAAAGTTATCATCAAAAACTACAACATCATCTACGAACTATTAGAAGAATTAGATGAAGTCGCAGAAGTTATGAAAGAGCGGGAAGAACAGGAAAAGTACCTGAAGGGAGAGGCAAAGATACTTGCGACGTTTATTATAGAAGGGGAAAAAATATACGGGGTTAAAGTTATTAAAGGAAAAATGAACCTTGGCGACACAATCGAACTCTATAGAAATGACACTATGGTGGGTAAAACCCGTATAGTCTCCATGAAACACCGGGCCAAATCGATAGATGAGGCAAAAAAGGACACTGAAGCCGGATTAGTGTTCGGCCCTCCCCTTGACATTACTATAGGAGATATGATAAAATCTATCTCATAGTATATGGACAATCAGCCCAATATTGCAGATCAACTCCAAGAAATTATCGGCAAAAACACATCCGGTAGTATTTTACTGCCTCAAAATCCCAGTTCTGATGCAGTCTTTGCAGCATTAGCACTCGCGAGTGGATTAACCAAAATCGGTAAAAGCAGCTCAATCGCAAGCGGCGCCCCGGTTCAATTGGATATCACAGGGACTGATACTATTACTCAAACGCTCATGAGCGGAGGAGACAATCTCGTTATTTCATTCCCCTATCAGGACGGAGCAATTGATAAAGTAGACTATTTTATAAAAGATACCCAGTTTAATCTGGTAATTACTCCTCGGCAAGGCTTCCCCAAACTTGACGCAAGCCGAGTACAGTATTCATACAGCGGCAGCACTGCAGATTTTTTTGTAGTCCTGGATGCTCCGAATCTCAACTCACTCGGCACACTATACAAAGATAATCAAAAGTTATTTGTTGGCAAACCAATCATAAATATTGATCGTCATCTCGTTAATGATATGTATGGAACAGTGAACATCGTTGACAAGACCATCTCTTCTACATCTCAGCTTGTATTTAGAATACTTTCTTTCTTGCAGGTTGAGATTGATAAGGAAATGGCAACTAATCTTTATAATGGGTTACTAAGCGCAA
>CAZLAJ010000054.1:0-6993 GCA_964557525.1 uncultured Gammaproteobacteria bacterium
ACTGCATCACGTTCATCTGGCACATACTCGACGTGTAAATGTGTGAGTTTCTGTATCTCTTGTACTAATTCTTGGGCTGTTGCATGAAAACCACTAATGTTATAGCTTCTTGTTACGGAGAGATTTATATGGGGTGCTTGCAGGAGGGTAACTGCGGCGCTGATCGCATCGTCGATATACATGAAGGGAAGAGCAGTGGCTGGGGAAACAGGCAGCCGATAGAATCCGTTTTTTACTCCCTCGATAAAGAGGGCCGATGCAAATTCAGCTGTCGCCCCTGACTTCGTCGGATGGGGAGAGATGATGCTTGGATAACGAACCGAGCGCACATCAACGTGAAACGAACGCGAATAGAGAGATATGAGCTCTTCACCCATAACCTTAGTCATTCCATATACCGTCGCTGGATTCATTGCCGCAATCTGCGGCACCTGCTCTTTAATCGGACAACCGTCAAGAGCCGCAATTGAGCTGGGCCAAAACACAGTAAGTTGGTGTTTTGCCGCGAGTTCCAGTATGGTGTGTAGGCCATTTACGTTTACGTTAAGGGCGAGGTGTGGATCTTTTTCTGCTTCAGTTGTGAGAACTGCTGCAAGATGAATAATGGTGGATATCTGGTTTTTTTGTATGTGTTCGTCCATCTGTTTCCAGTTGGTTATATCGCCCGATAAATATACATTTCTGTTACCTGTGGATGATGGAGGGGTTGAGCGGGTAAGGCCATAGACGTTATCTGAGCCATGCATCGATGAAAGGTGAGACATGAAGGATTTACCCAACTGTCCCGCAGCACCGGTGACGAGTATACGTTGCATATATCTGAGAGATTATCAGAAACGTGAGGAACATATTGTGATATGAGTCACTAGTATATACTTGACGGGTGGAGGAAAATAATATATCGTTATTGCAACTATGAAAACAGCCATTCTTTCTATACTTGCCCTTTTTCTCATATCTCCAGTTTTAGCTCAGGAACCGACATTTACCCCAACACCAACAAAGCGTCTTGAGCCGACTCGTATGGAGCGACGGGATGAGATTAAGAAGAAGATTGAGGAAGATAGAGAAGAGTTGAAGAAAAGGATTGAGGAGAAGAAAGAAGAATTAGAGAAAAAAAGAGATGAGATGAAAGATGAGATAGAAAAAAAGAAAGAGGAGCTGAAGAAGAAACTAGAGGAAAGACATGATCAAAAAAAAGCAGAACGAATCACTAAGATTCAAGCAAGACTTGTGCAGATCAATGCAAAGCGCACATCCGAAATGATGGAAACGGTGAATAAATTAAGTTCACGAGCAGCGGTGTTGAAAACGAAGGTAGATGAGCTTGAAAAAGCAGGAGTGACCGTTACTGCCATCAGGCAGTCGCTTGCATCCGCAGAAGCAAAGATCGCAGTAGCAAAAAAAGCAGTAGAAGATCAAATGAAGAAGCAGTATGTTATCACAGTAGATGATCCCACAAATGACAGACTGAATGTAGGTAAAGTAGTAAGTAAACTTCAAGACGACCTGCAAGGAGTGAGAAAGCTGGTGGTTGAAGCCAGACAGTCATTGTTGGATACGGCTAAACTATATTCTCAAGCGAAGGGTGATGCGGAGAAGGAAAGGAATGCTGAGCCCACAAAAACACCTGAAAAAGACAGTTCAGAAATTACTAATCCATAACTATGGACACAAATACTCAAAATTTAGAACCAGCCCAGTTTTCTAACCCAGCTCCTGCACCTGTGCCACAGTATGACACGAAAAAATCACCGAAGTTGTTGCCTGCCGTCATTGCAGTGGTGGCGCTTTTTGCTATCGCGGGAGGTATAGCATACATGAACATCTATCAGGAAAGTGCCAAGGCTGCATTTAAGATAAAGAAGAATTACCTCCGTGTTACGTCCTATCCATCATCTATCACTCAGCCGACTCCAACCTCCGTTGTTTCATCGGATGAGAAGTCAGTGATGGATATATCTGTTGGATCAATCGACAGTGACTTTATCGACATTCAGCAGGATCTGCAGGGTCTCTAATTTTAGTCCGGTTTAAGTCTGGTAAAAACGACAATACGCTTTGAGTAGGTTTCTGCCTGCTTATTAAATATCCCATCGCAGGTAATGAGGTTGAGGTATGGCGCATCGGCATCTCCAAATACCTGAGATATCGGAAAAGAATCTCGGTCATAGATCTCTTTGTTATACACTACAAATGTTTTTGTCTTTCCACTCGTATCGATAATCTGTACCTCGTCACCGAGTTGCAGTTTGCTCAAATACACAAAGACGGCCGGACCGGTTTTCGAGTCATAATGACCGGCGATTACTGCCTGCCCTTTTTCACCGGGTTTTGGCCCGGGTTCATACCACGCAACATTCCACACATTTTGTGGCACATCCATCGCCCCATTTTCCGTTTTTCCAACAGCCTCAATCGGCGCTCGAACTTGTAAGGAGGGGATGACAAGCTCTTTGGGGGCAGGTATGAGCGCTCGGTTAACGGTAGCATACAGATGACCGCTATTTGTTTGCAGGAATGAGGAGAAATAGAATCCTGCTACAACTGCAATGAGTACGAGAATAATGCTGGTAACTGTTTTTAGCATGGTGTAAAAAAAGTACTTGGACGAACCAAGTACTTAAAAAAAGTTATTTACTTAAACCACCGAATCCGGTTGATGGAGCGGTAGTTGGCATTGTTGAGTTGTATCCGCCTCCCTGACCAGTCTGAGTCTGAGCAGTAGTAGGAGAGGGGGACATGGATGGCGATGTTGTTGGGGATGTGCTTGGTGTGGTGGACTGTGCAAATACTGCACCAGTTGCACCCACAACAAATGCTGCCATGAAAACTATAGCTAGTAATCTCATCATATTCTCTGTTCACCCCCTTTCATTTGTTAAAGAATAGGTAACCAATACATACCATATTACGGTTAAAAGGTGATAGTGACGTAAGAGTGTTTCAAGAGTGTTGTAAGATAGGCTATAAGAGAATAGTTACTCATTCCTTTTTGTTTTGTGTGATATAGCTCACACGATTCCTAGGGAAGAAGTATAATGGAAGTAGATTATTTATATACCAATATACATATTCCTATGAATTACTCACATGTTGTGTCTACTGACGCTATTACCAAAACATCAGAGGCTCTTGAAAAGAACGGGTTTATCGTTCAAGTTGTTGAGAGTGGAGAAGAGGCAAAACATAAAGTCTTGAGCCTGATCCCGGCAGGAGCGGAGGTTATGACGATGACCTCAGTTACCCTTGAAACTATAAAACTAACTGAAGAGTTAAACCATTCCGGTATGTATGACTCAGTAAGGACGAGACTCAACAAGATGAACAGAGAAGAACATCATCGGCAGATGCAACGATTAGGTGCGGCCCCGCAGTATGCAGTGGGGAGTGTTCATGCGGTAACAGAGGAGGGAGTGGTTTTAATTGCGTCAAATAGCGGCAGCCAGCTGCCTGCATATGTCTATGGGTCTGATCACGTTATTTGGGTTGTTGGTGCGCAGAAGATTGTGCCGAATTTGGAGAGCGGAATGAAGAGACTGTACGATTACGTCTTACCACTTGAATCAGAGAGAGCTCGTAAAGCGTATGGTGTGCCGGGAAGTTTTGTCAGCAAGCTTTTGATCTATAACCGTGAGCCACATAAAGGGAGGATTACTATTATTTTTGTCAAGGAAGCGCTCGGCTATTAACTATGAAGTACGCTGTCGAGGTGCAAGATCTCGTAAAAAGATACGTAAAGAGTGAAGTGAATGCAGTAGACCACATATCTTTTAAGGTGGAAGAGGGAGCTTTTTTTGCATTCTTAGGTCCCAACGGTGCGGGAAAGACCACCACCATCTCTATCCTCAACACAACATTATCCAAGACGAGCGGTAAGGTGCAGATTGCAGGGTATGATCTTGATCGGGAACAGAAGAAGATCAGAGAACGGATCGGTGTGATTTTTCAAAACCCAAGCCTCGACCAAATTCTTACTGCAGAAGAGAATATCCGCCTTCACTGCAGCATCTATGGACTATATCCCTTCAGGCCTTTTTACCGTTTTACTCCCCGTTCTTACCAACAAAAAGTGGAAGAGTTATCATCGCTCTTAGGGATAGCACAGGATATGTTTAAGCCGATAAAGACATTTTCTGGTGGGATGAAGCGGAAATTGGAGATTATTCGTAGTCTAATGCACGAACCGAAGGTACTTTTTTTGGATGAGCCAACTTCCGGTCTTGATCCTGAAGCGCGAAAGAACCTCTGGGAGTATCTGAGCCAGGTGAGAAGGTCAAACAAGATGACGATGTTTTTAACCACCCACTATTTAGAGGAGGCAGAGGGAGCAGATACGGTGTGTGTAATTAAAAAAGGCAGGGTTGTTGAATATGGCACTCCGAGAGAGATAAAAGACAAATTATTATCAAGTTACATTATCGCCTCAACTCATGAAAAAGAGCGGTTGAGGGAAGAGCTGACTAGGAAACAAATTCCGTTTCATGCAACGACAGGTGACAAGGTACGTATTTACTACGACAAAACATCAGTCCAGTCGATTATAAAGGCAATTAACACACCCTTAAGCTCGATTACAATATATAATCCGTCTCTTGAGGAGGCATACCTCAAGATTATCAATGAGGATAGAAAGGAGGGTGTGGCATGAGATCTGTAAACGCCGTGCTCACCATTGCGTACCGCGATTTTATCAAGCTTACCCGTGATCGTGCCCGCATTATAGCCACGTTCATTTTTCCGGTGATATTCATCGGCGTACTTGGCACGAGTCTTCAGGCGAATCTTGGGGCCCAGGCGGGGTACAACCTTCTTCTGTTTACCTTTACTGGTGTGCTTGGACAGACTCTGTTTCAATCAACCTCATCAGGGGTCATATCGCTCGTGGAGGACAGGGAAAATGATTTTAGCCAGGAGTTATTTGTTTCGCCAGTTTCTCGCTACGCAATTATTATTGGCAAAATACTGGGAGAAACATCTGTTGCACTTATACAGGTAGTTGCAATTATTATCTTCGGATATATTATGCGGATTGATATATCGCTCATTAGAATACTGTCTCTGTTCCCATTTGCAGTGCTTGTCTGTTTTATGGCTGGTGCATTTGGGGTACTTGTATTATCTCGCCTCAATAGCCAACGGGCAGTAAATCAGGTATTTCCGTTTATCATTCTTCCCCAGTTTTTCCTAGCAGGTGTTTTCAGTCCGATAAAGGATCTCCCACCGTATCTGTTAATCTTGTCTCGACTTGCGCCGATGACATATGCAGTTGATCTGTTACGTAGTATTTACTACGCTGGCACACCTGATTATTCAAAGGTGGTGCTTTTTCCCTGGTACGTTGACACCTTTATTGTCAGCACACTATTTCTCGTATTCCTCTTTGTCGGCACCTTCCTGTTTATTCAAAACGAGAGGAACAGATAGTTATTTTTCCTTCTGATAAACAATGTAGTAGGCAAGCGGCACAAAGAAGAGTTTAATGATGCCTGAGAAGAGGAGCCCGGCGATAATTGCGCCACCCAATCCTCTCCATAATGGGTCTGCAATAGTAATGGGAAGAAGGCCCAGAATACTGGTTATCGAGGTTAACATCACGGGTTCCAGTCTGCTTCCCGATGCGTCAATAATGGATTCCTTTAATGGCATGCCTTCTTTTCGGTTATCGTTTATCTTCTCGACAACTACGATTGCATTGGTGACAACAATGCCAAACAGCGCAAGCACTCCGATAAGTGCTGGGAATGAAAGGGGAGTGCCGGTCAGACCAAAGATGTAGAAGACGCCAGGTATTGCGAGTGGGATAGTTAACATTACAATTGCAGCCTGACGGTATGACCTGAACTCAATGATCATGGTTATGAGGATAAGTAGGAAAGAGAGAGCCATCGCCTGAAAGATTGAGTTAACAGACTTCTGATTTTCTTCATTTACCCCACCTGTTTCCCAGTTATATCCAAGTGGCAGTTTAAGTTCAGTGTTTGCATAGTTCTCAAGCTGTTTATTAATCTCTTGAATATTAAATCCTTTAGTAACCGTTGCTGAAACAGAGATGCTACGTTTACCATTTTCTCTCACGATAGTTGTTGGGTTTGAAGAAAGTTTGAGTGCACCGAGTGAGAGGATTGGGTATACAGTACCAGTTTGAGTTGGAATGGATATAGTTGATATTTCTTCAGGCGTTGCCGTTTTTTCACTATACAAAAATACAATATCCTGGTCGTCTCCATTATCGAGTTTAATCGTATCGAGGGTAAATCCGCTTGCAAGGGTGCGCAGTGAGAGTGCGATAGCATCAACGGTGAGTCCCGCTTGAGCCACCTTTGCTTTATCTGGGATAAAGACAATCTTACTTGTTCCCGGTTTAATCGACTTTTCTACATTTGTTACCCCCTGAACTTTATTGAGGTGTGAGACAATTTTGTCTGCATACGCATCGAGCACGCCCAGATCATCTCCCAGTATTTTTATCTGCAGATCTGCACCCGCTGGCGGTCCTCCTGATTGCTCGCGGACCGCGAGTGTCCCAGCTACATATCCTTGATATCTCTTTCGTAAATATTCAGCAATCTGAACAGAGGTAAGTTTGCGTTCCTTCTTCTCAACCAAGTGAAGTGTGTAGAGGATAGATCCTGCCGTATTTGAGCGTGAGCCCATTGTATCCATTCCGGCGTTTACATCAGCAATGACAAACTGTATACCTGGTGTATGCCTCAGCTCATTCAGGAGGCGTACTGCCTCTCCATTCGTCCGCTGTAAATTGGTGCCGGTTGGCATGTCAACTGAGACGTAGATGAGATCTGCGTCTGTCTTGGGGAAGAACTCACTTTTAACAAGCCCCAAGGGAACCAAGAGGTACGCGACTACTGCAAAGATCACAATAGCAAGAAGCGTTTTGATACGCGCAGATCGTGAGTTGAGGAGACGCGCGATGATAGACATATACTTGCGGCTGACTACCTCCAGGTTAATGAGACCGTTGTTTATGATATA
>CAZLAJ010000055.1:0-6909 GCA_964557525.1 uncultured Gammaproteobacteria bacterium
AAAAACAGGTAAAGAGTATCGGGTAATAGGTGTAGCAAAACATTCAGAGACTCTTGAAGATCTGGTAGTTTACAAATGTCTGTATGACAATCCCCAAGGTAATCTATGGGTAAGGCCTTTGAGCATGTTCTTGGAAAAGGTGATAATTAACGGGAAAAAAGTGTCCCGTTTTGAGTTTATAGAAGAATAAAAGTTGGGCTCTCATACACCCTTCTAATGCCAAATGTATTCACGCCATTCTCATGGATCATAGGTCGTTTACTAATGCCTGGCGGGGCAACCATTTCCCAGTCCCTCAATGCATGTCTATGATAAGGAGAGGACGTTACTGGTTCAGCTGTCTGAATATAGAGTTGAATACTGGAGCTCGTGAGAGTTTGGCGAGGATGGTCAGATCATGAGCGAGGGGAATAATAACATCGTTTCGGTTAATGAGTTTAACAATCTTTTGTTCATAAGTCGCAGCAAGTTCTGTAAGTGTTACATCTGGATCAACTGAGCTGGTAAATATGGTGAATATGTTCTGTTTTTTATCTTTATCAACATCCGCATAGTCATCTATCGCTTGGCACCATGCACCTCCCCAATTTATCGCCTCAGCGATTTCATGGGTAATATTTATTGGATTTAACGCGTATATTAGAGAAAGAGCAAAAGCGCCTCCTTTTTTTTCTGGATAGGGTATGTTTTATTTTATCTTCATGTTTTCGTAGTTTGGTTACGCTTATCTGGTTGTCAAAGCAGTTTTTTGTATTTAGTAAATACTGATGTTTGAATGGAGTTGGTGATGTTATCTCATTAACATATCGAGCAGATTCTGTGAGTTCATTAAGGAGAATATTGCTAGAATGGGGTGGGTACTGTTCGCCTGTAAGGATATTACACAGAACAGCATTTGGCACCATGTTATTCATCTCATCCTGAATATCGTCAACTAAAATCCACATTTTTCCCCACGCAAGACATATCTTCTCACGTTCGTATATGGAATGAAATAGAGATACTACACGAGAAATATTGTCAACAAGAGACAGTAGAATTGAGTGCTCAAGTCCTTCCATACGGGACTTAAAGAAATTTCTGCCGTGATAATGTGGCGTCTTAAGAAAAATGGTTGAAAGCAGCATGTTCGTCTTATACATCTTTTGTTTAGTTTATAATTTTTCTTCAGACATCTTACGTGCTTGTTGCGTTAGAATACCAAATCGACTAGAGGAGCAAAGACTTGAAGTAATGATGAGTAATGCGATGTATCTGGTATACTAAATTGTATGAAAGCAGACATTTATCAAATTAAAGAGAAAGTGTTGCCAATTTTAATAGAGGAGGGAGTGACGAAGTCATCTCTTTTTGGCTCATGTGTGCGTGATGACTTTAATGAAAGTAGCGATATAGACATGTTGGTTGAATACCCGAGAGGGAAAAGTCTTTTTGATTTTATTGGTCTTCAAAATAAATTAGAAGACGTTTTACATAAGAAGGTTGACCTTGTTACCTATAAAGGTCTAAAACCTCGGATACGAGATCGGATATTAAATGAGCAGGTACAGATATTATGACAGCAAAAAGAGACGTCGGCTTATATCTTGAAGATATTCTAGAAAGCATAAAGCGTATTGAGCAATACACGCACAACATAAGTGAGAAAGAATTTAGTAACAATGGGGATAAGCAAGACGCTGTAGTCTATCGTTTAGAGGTGATAGGAGAAGCAATAAAGAACATACCTCAAGCGTACCGTTCCAATCATCCAGAAGTTCCGTGGAGTGATATTGCAAAAACCAGAGACAAAATAATCCATCATTATTTTGAGGTAGATTGCGAACAAGTGTGGACCATTATCCAAAACGACTTACAACCACTTAAAGGCACTATTCAACAAATGCTGACAGAACTAGATAAACGATAATACAACTCCTGTCTTGCTATATAAATTGAGTCATACGTGAGTTAAATACATAGCGATGAGACATATGTGGGCGATAAATGAAATACACTCAGTTTTTTAAGCTAAAAGCAAATTAATGGAGGAATTAGTATAATATGAGATACAAATCTGTCGGAGTTAGGACCTGAACTATCAGATTGTTAAATGAATACCACCAAGCTCTATAGTCTGCAGATATTAAAGTATAAGCTGCTGGCGATTGTTAATCTGGTATTGAGTTATCTCTTCTTTACGTTCATTAACCTGAGTATATCCATGCGAGAGCCGAAGATTTCGCCCCTTAACTTTATTCAAGAATATACCCCCAACGTAATACTCGTTTGTTCAATAGTCGTAAATGCTTTGCTAGCCTTTCACCTCCTAAAGAATAAAGAATATAAATACTCGTTCATTTTTTATTTAATACTAACGTTCTCAACTGTGTTCTGGTTCTTATTGATGCTATTTGGCTTTTTTATTGTTTCCAATGTTATGTTCCCGATGTTTATGATCCTTTTGGTTATCTCAATGTACTATATACTGCGCAGATCGTCGCATACGATAGCGGTTGTGTTGTCTGTAGCTATAGTTTTGGTTGCGACAGTAACGGTAGTATCCAATTTTGAAGAGGACTATTGCTGGGGAAAGGGAATAGAGGCTGATAAAAGTGGCTCAAAAATGGTAGTTGCAACAAAAGAAGATGAACAAGCATTTAAAGGGTACAACGTAAGAGCAGGTCAGCCGGCAGCACTGGGTTTTCTAACCCATATGCGCTGTCACAATACATTTCAGTTTTCAGACGCACTGAAGGATAGATATCTGTTTATAAATCATTAGTTTATTACTGAACTATTATAAAATCGTTATTAATACAATACAGAATCGATTGAGTTTACTCTTATGAAGCGAGGAGTTGATTATATCGGTGTTGGAGTAGGAGCAGCTATTTTTAATAGTGAGGGACTTTTGTTTATTACAAAACGCGGCAAGGAAGCCAAAAATGAACGGGGCAAGTGGGAGATTCCTGGTGGAAGTGTTGAGTACGGTGAAACATTCGAACAGGCAATAAAGAGAGAAATTAAGGAGGCACATGGGGTAGAGATAGCAGTAATTGAGTTATTGGGTGTTTGCGATCATATTATTCCTGATGAACATCAGCACTGGGTTTCGCCAACATATATCTGCAAGATAGTAAAAGGAGCGCCTAAGATAATTGAACCTCACAAATGCGAGGCTTTCGGGTGGTTTTCTCTTCAAGAAGCAGAAAAACTACCCCTTTCCATCGTTACCAAATATGACATTACGTTGTTAAAAAGAAAGTATCCACAAGGTTACAGGTATATCTAATAAAAAAGCCTGTGGATTTACGTAGCATGCTACGATCTTTAGAATTATCTTATTAATCGGTTTAGTTACTTCTATCTATATCCCCAATATCTGTTTCTTCTTTGCTTCAAACTCACTTTGGGTTAATATGCCCTGATTTTTTAATTCGTTGAGCTCCTTAAGTTGAGCTGAGACATCGCTTTCTGCGGGAGCTTGGGTATATGCGGTATTTTCCTGTGGATCAGGCTGTGTATTTGTCTGCTGTTCAATTGCCTGACGTTCAGCTCTATTCCTTCGCGCATTGCTAACCATTGATGCAGTTGCGGCAACTCCAACTGCAGTTCCAACCATTGCTCGACGTCGTGCCACGCGTATTCCTCTTCCCATCATAGGTGATTCCTCCTTTGTATAAATAGATAATATGGTAATCATAAAAGAGAAATGTGTGGGTGGAGTGTTACTTGGGTGTGGATTTGGTAAGAGACAGTAGCGGAAAGAGGGAGATGGAAAAGATGCCGTGTTTTGTTAAACAGCTATTACATAATTCATACGTGGATCTCATGTTGAAGGCAGAGAATAGAGGGTAAAGAGAAAACAATTGCTTGATCAGCCGGAGGGGCGGTTCTATCAATTATCTATGGATCAAGTACTCTCCATCCCTATGAAACAAGCACTCCGCCTCCTCATGTTCACGCTTGCCGTTATCTTAACTGTCTCGTCTCTTTCTCTCCTTGCGTTTCGTTATCAGCTCCTAAACGCAGATATGTACGAGCGTGCGCTTAGTCGTTCGGGGATATATACTTCTGTAACAAGCATAGTGGTTACAAAGACTACTGCATATTTGACTGGTCTTCAAAAACAGTATGTTGCAAGTGTCGCAACAGACAGGCATCAAAATGGGTCTGCGACTCAGTTTGCCCCCGTTATCGTCTGGGCTTTAAATAGTGTAATAGAAGACGGAACCTCGAAGATTGTCAATCAAGTAGCAGACACCGTTTCTTTTACCTCAATCCTCCAAAGAGGAACAAGAAGGGTAATTCACACTTCAACCGCCTGGTTGGCAGATAAGCAGCCAGATCCACCGCTTCTTGGTTATTTGCCTGATAAACAAGAGGTGGAGAGTATGAAGAAGGAAGGAGTAGTGCCATATATTGTAAATAATGTACGAGAACAGAGCGGTCTTGCGAATCTTCCGCCTTGTGCCTCGCCACAGGATGTAGCGAATAATCTTAAACTCATTACCCAAGGAAAAGCTTCCCAGCTTACCTGCTACTCACCGAGCATCCGATCGGCAATTAACTCTGGTGCTGCAGCAGTAAGACCAGCAGTGCAGGACAGCCAGCTTGCAGATTCGGTGAACGGCTTCCTTGCGCAGTATCAGCTAAAACCGCTAGCTGAAGATCTATACAACTCACTCCTTACATTAAGCGTATACAGGCAGAATATATATACCCTTAAATCCTATGTTCAACAGAGTCGAACTTGGGCATTATGGGCGCTTCTTGGCTCATTTATCTGTCTTGCGATAGGGCTTCTGTTATCCAAAGGTAAAGAGAGAATGCGGTCTGCGCTTTCTGTATACGCAGTGTCAGGAGCGACGATGGCAGTGGGGGCCTCGGCATATATGCTTGTTGCGACTCAATATGTGCAGACGCATATCCCAATAACCTTTGCCAGACTCTCTGATCCGGCCATTACCTTCGCTCAACGGCAGGAATTCCGTGAGAGTGTGGTAACAGCGGCAAGCATGATTGCGCGGGATGCCGGGATGCTTGTCTTCATCATTGGATTTATCATGCTTATGCTCGCAGTTGCGGGATTTAGCTCGCTGAAGGTGTACTCGGACCCGGAAGCGGTCGCATCGCTTGGAGATAGACCATCATCAGTTTCCCTTAAGAAGAAAGGGAAAAAATAACCAAGCAATTGCAATGAAATACATTTACTGTCATGCAAATAAGCGTATGTACGTAGTGAATGCAAATCCTTTTACCGATTCATTACAGAATCATGATATGGGTGTTACTCTGAGGTATTACGCTTAAAGGAGTTTTATGAAGTTATAAGTTACATTATCAGTTACAGAAAGGAACACATATGGAAGTATTTCTGATCTCTCTCGTCTCGATACTTATCGGGGCGTTGTTCGTGTTCGCTGGTTATCAGTTCTTCCGGGTCTTAATCCCAATCTGGGGGTTCATCGCTGGGTTTGTATGGGGCGCACAGCTTGTAGCGCTTGCCTTCGGAACAGGTTTCTTGGCAACGGTCGTCGGATGGGGGTTTGGATTATTCCTTGCCCTTGTGATGGCTGTGCTTGCGTACCTGTTCTACCAGGTTGCGGTTGGTGTGCTTGTCGCCTTCATCGCATACACGGCGACACTCGGCATCTTTACCGCGATCGGGATGAATCCGAGCGGTTTCCTGCCCATTATGCTCGGTATATCAGCAGGTGTTCTGCTTGGAGGTGCAGCCGTGTACTACAACGCACCTAAAGGCCTGCTGATCTTACTCTCAGCATTCGGTGGAGCAACCGCTGCAATTGGCGGATTCCTCGCGATGTTCGGCCAGATTCCGGTAATGGCGCTTGGCACAAATATAATTGGCGCCATCATTACCCAATCATTCTTCTGGACCGTAGCATGGATTGTGCTGGGGATATCCGGAATTGTGTCTCAGATGGCACTTTCCAAGGATGTAACTCTGGATACATCTGATTACTACACGGTAAGCGCGGAGGGACTGACTAAAGGTACAAAAAAATAAGTAAGAAGTTGAAGAGACGTCATCTTGTAGAGAGCAGGAGAGATGTCTCTTCTCGTTTGGTGAAGAAGTGAAACACACGGATGTTAAGACACGATGAGGAGCATGTATAGCACAAGCAATGTGAATATCAATCTCTTTTCCACAGAACTGTAGCCTGCGCAGATGTGGGTGAACAGCAGAGGATTATATCCAGGTACTTACGCAGTCGTGGTATAATATATCCCTTCAGTATACGGGCAAACTCCTAAGCAGAAATAGTAATGATAATAGTCCTATAGTACATATATTAAAAGAGTGTATTAATGTCTTATAGTATTGACAACATAATAATCCTATAGTATACTATTGGCTGTTCAAATGTGGGTAAGGGGCTCCGTGTGTCGGAGCTTTAAGCAGGTTACTGTTTTTTACTAATTTAGCCTGTTCCCGCAAAAATCAAAACCTTTTGCCCGGAGCAGGTTTTTTTGTTGGTCAGGAATCGGTGACCAACGACCCCCTCTAATGGGGGAGCCTTACCCACATAAGCACCTTGGTCACCGGTTCTTACCCTGTACCTTTCCATATCAAACATATGCATACGCATGCATATTGCTGATATATATCTGATCAAACATGATCAGACGGTAAAGGGTGAGAAATATTTGCCTGAGTAATCAGGCTGTACTTTGAAAACACGGAAGTAAGCAAAAATACCATTACTAGCATTCAGCTAGGTATATTGTGCGTCTAGAGGGAAAATGTGTCATCATTGTCATTCTACAGCCATATTTTCCCCATATCTGGCGCATTGTATACCTAGCTGAAAGGTGCAGAGGCTACCACTGTGGTAGTACAGCACCTGCTAGAAGTCATCTCTAAACTCTTCGTAAACAAATCAAGATACATGCAAGTTCAAT
>CAZLAJ010000056.1:0-6878 GCA_964557525.1 uncultured Gammaproteobacteria bacterium
CCATCCTCTATCCATAACAATCACTCCTCTTGAAGGCGCACAGGCATGATTATGTGCAAAAACTGTGAATTATTAGGGGTACGAAATACTGCTGGCGCATTTGGTCTCACAAGCTCTACCACTACCTTCTCCCCCCCTACCACATTTAGAAAGTCGAGAAGAAACCGGTAATTGAACGCAATTTTTTGCTCTTCGCCATCCGAAGAAACCTCCATAAATGCAACGTTTTCTTCCCCACCCTCCATCTTTGGACGGATAAACAGACCTTCTTTCTTAAAATCAAGAATAATGACATTTGAGTAATCGCGTGCAAAAATAGACACGAGTTTTACATTTCTCAAAAGCTCTGCTCGATCAATTGTAACGGTTGTATTTTTCTCTGCAGGAATCACCCGTTCAAATGGCGGAAAGTCGCCTTCTATAATTCGGGTACAAAACATTGACTTTCCGATGCTAAACGCAACCATTTTCTCGCTAGGAGAATACATAAAAGAAACCGTCTTTTCTTTACCAATATAGCGCACAATCTCTTCAAGAAATGATGCGGGAACAATTACAGATGGTAGATCCAGATCCTTCTTCATCTTCATCACTGAAAGCCGAAAACCATCGGTCGAGACAAGAACGAGATCTTCTTTCGTAAGAAAATTGACTCCCGTTAATGTAGGTCTCGTCTCGTCCTCAGACGCAGAGAAGAGAACAAGAGAGAGGTTTGAGGTAAAAAACTCAGAGGGAATAACGTGCGCATTTTCATCGATCCTTGGAGCTATGGGAAAATCTTCACCTGCTACAAACGGAAACGACCCTTGACTTTTTCCCTGCTTTACCACCATCTGTTTCTCCTTAATTTCCAACTCAAGCGTCTCGCCTGTAAAAAGCGAGACGTACTCTGAAACTTTTTTAGGGTCGATAACACAGCTAAAACTACCATCAAATTTAGCAGAGACAATTGTATGAAAATACTGATTGAGATTCGTCGAATACATATGCATCTCATTATTTTCGCCTTTAAGATATACTCCCTGAAGGATAGGAGTAGATGAGAGTTTGCTTGATGTGAACTTTGATGCGCTGTTTAATGTTTCCAGCAATTCATCCTTATTTATTTGGATATTCATCTTAATAGAGAAATTAGTAGTAATAGAAGGTGTGAATAAGTGTATAAGATTGGGATTAGATTTTCGAGACAAATAAAAGTCAAAAAAATGTGTGTAGATGGGATGTGAATAGTATGTTTATGAAGAGAGGGATTGGATTATCCTATTAATCTCTTCTTTAAATTTTTCGTCCTTTGCAAGCATCCTCGTTATCTTATCGATCCCATGAATCACCGTCGTATGGTCCTTTCTTTTTAGGATGTCCGCAACCTCTTCCAGTTTTAATTTAAGTTGGGTTCTGAGAAGATACATGCTGATCTGGCGCGGAAGAACTATCGCGCTATCTCTAGAGATCCCCTTAAGATGGGACTGTTTTACGTTATAAAATGCACATACTCCTTTTAAGATGTCATGTGGGGTTGTCTTTGTTCTCTGTGTTTCGGATTTGTTAAAGAAATATGCTTCCGCTGTTCCCCTGTCCACCTCGTCTTTTACACCGAGCGTCTTGGCGTAGATAGAAAGAAGCGTGCCCTCAAGGGCGCGCGTGTCTGTAACATTCTCGGCGATAATCTTTGCAGCCTCTATTTCTAGGTCGATCTTTTTTTCTTGCGCTTTAATAAGTAGTATTGCGGTTCTCAGCTCAAAGTCTGGGTGTTGGATATCTACGGTTAGTCCCCCAGAAAACCGAGAACGCAGCCTATCTTCAAGCTTTTGAATGGCGCTTGGTGGACGGTCTGACGTGAGGATTATTTGACCACCTCCCGAGACGACCGAATTAAACGTGTGAAAAAATTCTTCCTGCACCGCCTCCTTTCCAGCGATAAACTGGATGTCGTCAACTATGAGTAGGCTTAAATTGCGGTACTTCTTCCTAAACTTCGCAGTAGACTTTTCTCGTATTGATTCAATCAGTTCGTTTGTAAACTGGTCTCCTGGGCAGAAGTATACCTTCATCTCGCTGTCTGACTCAAGAATCTTTCTGCCAACAGACTGCGCAAGATGTGTCTTCCCCACTCCAACACCCCCATAGAGAAAGAGCGGATTGTATGCTCTTCCTATCTGTTCAGCAACAGCCTGTGAGGCAGCAAACGCGACTTGGTTTGTTGATGAGACTGCAAAATTTTCGAAGTTGTACTTTGGGTTCAGTCCAGACCGTACCGCTAGGTCAACAGCAGGCGGCTTGTATGCAAGAAGAGGAGACTCTGACTCTTTTCTTTTTTTTGTCTTACCCTCAATTACTGTAAATGCTACCACCAATTGCCGTTCGCTAAAGGCGTTGAGCACCTCCTCAATCTCTCCCCTCTTCTTTTCAAGGTAAAAGATCATTCCCTGGTTTTCGCAGCCGAGGACAATTGTGTTTTGAGTTACCTCAACAGGCGTGAGTTGTTTAAGGAGAGAATAGAGAATGGGGATATTCTTTTGCTCTTTTTCTATCGAGAGAAGAAACTGTGCCCAAAAATTATTGACCATGGATGTATATTAATTGTGGATAAGTTATCCACAAATAGTAAACATTTTCACATACATTTTCAATACGCTTTTTCTATAACAAACTAAGGTATAATTTCATCATGAAGCGCTACTTTTTAGATACGAACACCTTCTTTAATATGGAGGCTGGCCTTAATCTTGGCACAACTACGAAAGAAGTTGCTGATAATTTGGTCCGAGCGGTTCGGAGTGGTTCGCAGTCTGGCGAGTTTGAACTCTATATGCCTCCTCGAATCATTGAGGAGTTTTTAAGTTTTTTTAATGATCAGAAAGAACTCTTTGTGCAAGATCTGCTTTCAGTTGTTATTGTTCAGTCTCCTGACTTTTCGAAGATTGATCTTTCTGCGTCAATCTTTGCCCGTCTCATTGAGGATGTTCGCAATCGGTCGCTTCGAGGAATGCAGATAGCTGAAGAAGAGATGGAGAATGCGGTGTTTAAACTCTCCTCAATCAACACTTCACAACTATCAAAGAAAGACTTTCAAATAGCGATTGGTGGGCATATTCGAGCATTTCGCGATCGGTATCGCAACGCAACTCGTCATGGCTTTATCGATAGTCTTGCCGACTTGGATTTGATTCTTCTTGCCAAGGAGCTTGATGGGTATCTGGTATCGACTGATGAGGGGGTTCTGAACTGGGGTCGTCTGATGGGGGTGAAGGAGGTTCCTCTCTCTTCTCTTCGTCTGCGACTGGGGGTGTAGACGATGTGGATACCGTTGTTTGCTCGTCATCGTTGGGAATGAGTGTTGAGAGCGCATCAATCAATCTTTCTGTCACTCCCTTTCTCGGTTTATCTATGTAGAGCAGCTTTAAACCTAGTATGTGTTTTAATTGCCGCTTTGTTTCTTCGTTGGGCACTACGAGGTAGGCGTGGTAGTTAAGTGGCGGGTGAGATACTAATACGAGCATATGAAACCCAAATCGGTATGAAAAGTAGAAATGAGATAGAGCTTCCCACCGGAGCGGCAGACTTGCGGTCTCTACCCCAAATTCAGTAATGCGGTGTTCCACCTCAGGAGGCGGTGTAATGGTGAGAACGTAAAAAAGAAAGAGAAGTGCCCAGATTGGAAGAAGAAGCACCTTATCACCGAAGAAAAAAACAATACCGGAGATGAGGAGGGCAACAGCAAGGTAGAACCTGAGAATGAGAGCTCCTCGTCGCTTGTAGGGCCGGAGGGGTGCTTTCCAAGCAAATATTACCTGCGGGTTTTCTCCATTGTCTTGCATATCTCATTGTCGCTATTTTCTACCCTGAAGTCAAGTTGGTTGCAGCGGTTTGGTTGATGTGAAGGGAATAAACTACCAGGTATTTAGTTGTTTTTTTACCTGTTCGGTAATGAGAAGCGCTTGGTTAATATTGCCCGTTTCTCCGTTGTTTAGTTTTTTAAGTAGAGTCTTCCCCACCTCTTCATGCTTTGCGTTGCTGAGTTTCAGTTTTGTGATGAATTCAGATGAGGGGCTAACTCCCTGTTCTTTTGATATCTTTAACAGGTCCGGGATTTTTAAAAAATATTTTTCCCCCTTTTCAAACGTAGTCACAGCCATCTTTTGTTTACCTTTATCGGCAAGCGCCAGAGACATCGCCGCCCGTTTATCAGATAGCACTAGATATAACTCGGCTTTTTTTATCGTGTCACGGGTGGTGAAATCCAATACCCTATCCCGCACTGTTTTTATTACATACAACGGATGGTCGGGCAAAAGACCCGGATATGGTAGTGTGTAGAGGATTTTTTGTTGTGGCGCGTTGTCAACGGTCTGTGAGTATGTAAATACATTCACCCCGAGCACCACTCCTGTCATTACAGCAAATGTAAGAAAGAGCATTGCAATCCGCTTAACCATTCGACAATTATACGAGAAAAGAACAAAAAAAACAACCCGGTCCATTGCGGAAGCGGGTTGTCTGGCTGGTATTGTTGTTTAACGACCTGGCTTGATTCCTCTTTTTAGAGTTTTTCCTGCGGTGAATCCTGGTGTTACTGTACCTGGGATTTGAATCTCAGCTCCTGTCTGAGGATTTCTTCCTTTGCGCGTTGCTCTCTTGCGGACAAGGAAGGTTCCAAAACCTGTAACCACTACCTTCTCCCCACGTTTCATTGCGTCTGCAATGGTGTTAAACATTGCGTTTACTGCATCCTTGGAGGCTTTAGTGGTAAGACCGGCTTTTTTAGCAACCTGTCCTACGAGATCTGCTTTTGTCATGCTGCTGAAAAATTGTAACCGAGCTTGTGCAAGCTCATTGTGTGTACACATTAATCAGCTTAGAGGGTTTTGAGCCTTGTGTCAATCCGAATTTAGAATATCTTATTGTAACAATCTATATCAATCTTGGATTGATACAATAGGAAAATGCAGACCCGCAACATATCACTCGTGACTATATCTTTGTGGTTGCGTCCGTTCTAAATTCCCGTATGACCGTCACCTTTATCTGACCTGGAAACACCTCAAATTTTTGCTCCAACTCTTCTTTAATCTTTGCAGCAAGCACGGTTGCATCCGCGTCTGATATCTCATCGGGACGAACCACAACTCTCAGTTCGCGTCCGGCTTGAAGAGCGTACGCTTCTTTAACTCCCTTTTTGGTCTTTGCAATATCCTCAATTGTGGTGATTCTCTTTAGGTATTCCTGTAGGTCTTCATGACGTGCGCCCGGTCTTCCACCCGAGACAGCATCAGCAATGTAAACAATAACCGCTTCTACGGAAGGGAAGGGAATGTCTTCGTGATGTGCAGCAACACAGTCAACGACTTTTTGCTGGAAGCGATGTTTTTTGAGCAGCTCAACACCAAGATCGATATGCGAGCCTTCTTTGTCTGTGACAATCTTCCCAATGTCGTGCAGCAGGCAGCCGAGCTTCACCGTTGTTACATCTGCACCAAGCTCATGGGCAAGTGCAATTCCGATCCGTGTCTCCTCAAGAGTATGAAGGATCATGTTCTGACCGTACGAGTAGCGGTACTTAAAGCGGCCAAGCATGCGGGTTACCTCAGGTGGAAGATTAAATACCCCTACCTTATGAGCAAGCTCTTCACCAGCTTTAAAGATGAGTTTTTCAACCTCTTCTTTGGTTTTGTTAACAATCTCTTCGATTCGTTCCGGTTGAATACGGCCATCTTTAATAAGTTTTTCGAGTGATACGCGGGCAACTTCACGTCGCACTGCGTCAAATGAAGAAAGACGGATAACTCCCTCTTCTTCAAGATCCACATCCACGCCGGTTGCAAGTTCAAACGCCCGAATATTTCTTCCCTCTTTTCCAATAATTCTCCCCTTAAAGTCGTCTGATGGAATGGGAACGATAGAGAGAGTGTACTCTGCGACATAGTCCGTGGCTCCATATCTCATTGCATCTGCGAGCATTTCTTTAGATTTTTCATCAAGCGTTGTCTTTATCTCTTCCTCCGCCTGTTTGACCCGTTTTGCAACGTCCGCTTTTAATTTTTCTTCCCAACCCTGAAGAAGGAGGGTGCGGGCCTGTTCTTTGGTAAGCTGGGCAATCTTTTCTAATTTTTGTAAAACTTGGTCACGTTTCTCTTCGAGCTCGGTTTTTATTTCGTCGATCCGTTTTGATTGGGCATCTAGCTGTGACTTTTCTCGGTTAAGGTTATTCTCTTTATCTTCTAACTGTTGCTCTCTTCTGGCGAGTCTTTTTTCAACCTCAAGAGCATCTGTGGTTGTACGACGTGCGTCGCGTTCAGCTTCTTGTTTAATGCGTAAGGCCTCCTCATTAGCATTGAGGATAATTTCTTTTGCCTCTTGTTTGGCGAGGGCTACCTGTTCATCGCGTTTTTGAGTACCCGCGAAGATGTTTTTTATAAATGACGGAAGCATTGAGAGTAATATTTAGAGCCTCAGTAGTTATTTGTGCGTTTTCCCGAGATGCGAGATGAAAAACATACTATACAAATTCAACAATCCAGGTGTGTAGTATCGGATAAAGTTATCGTTAATCATCAGTCATTCTGTAGACGATGCGGGAAAAAATGGTAACGCGTAAAAAGCGTATTAAAATTACTACTAAAGCAATTTCTAATGTAAGTATTTTACTCGTTACCCTCCATCTTAGCAACCGTTTTTTTGATTATGGCAAATGAAAATCCCTTGCGCGCCAGATATGAATAGGCTTTTTTCGTTCGCTCGAGATAAGGAAAGTTTGTGTATCGTTTCCACTTTGAAGCGAGTGCCTGTTGAGCGAGCATTTCTTCGTCGGGAGGAGATTTGGAAAAGTAACCGTCTATGATGTCTTTCGGTATGCCATATCTCATCAACTCCATACGAAG
>CAZLAJ010000057.1:0-6804 GCA_964557525.1 uncultured Gammaproteobacteria bacterium
ATTAACAAGCGATACGGCATTCGTTTTATCAGGAACTTCGAGAAATTGATTGGCGTTAATCGTTGCACTGATACCATTATTTTTTTTGATGGCGTCCTTTGTTTTGAGGATCTGCACCTTTTCCATGTCTTCTTGAGCAATGGTATTTCTTGGCTGGAGGGATGGAGCTTTTTTATAATGAGCGTAAGACTTGTCCATTTTCTTCAACTGCATGTACGCGTATCCAGCGCGAAGGTGTGCTGCAACGTTATGCTCTTCAACTGCAAGGATTTGATTATTTAACTCAACTGCCTTCTCCCAGTTTGATTTTACTGCTGCATCAATTGCGAGATTCTCAAGTGTATCTATGTCGCTCATTCCGTAAAGTATATGTGATTTCATCGATATGTCAAGTATAATATCAATGGGTTTTTGACGGTTACTACTTTCTAATTGATCACTATGTCTGGTCATTCTAAATGGTCAAAGATTAAGCGCCAAAAAGAGGTGAATGATAGGGAGAAATCAACCATCTTTGCCAAACTGTCCCGTGCGATAACCATTGCGGTAGTTGAGGGTGGGGGAGTTGGCGATCCTAACCACAATATCAAACTACGGCTTGCGGTTGAAAAGGCGAGAGATATGAACATGCCGAAGGAGAACATCTCTCGGGCGATTGAAAAAGCGTCGCTTGCTGACTCGTCTCAGCTGAAGACCATTACGTACGAGGCATTCGCTCCACATGGGGTAACGCTCATTATTATTGCAAGTACGCAAAATTCAAATCGGACGACGTCTCAAGTAAAGAATATCCTTGAGCGCAATCATGCTAAGCTCGGCAATCCAGGCTCTGTGGTCTACTTATTCCAGGAGGTTGTGCGTATAGCGTATGAACTGAATCCGCATAATGAAGAGGCACTGCTTCAACTAGCAGATCAGCTCAGTGCAACTGATTTTGAGACAGAGGAGGGCGTTATGGTTGTCGATCTCCCTCTTTCACAGATAAACAACCCACTACTCTCGTCAACAGATTTTATTCGTCTCGCAGGACCCGAGGTGGTGTGGAAACCCCAGGCTCCGGTACATCTGTCGGATGCACAAAACGGAGAGCTTCTGCAACTTATCACGGCTCTTGAGTCGTACGAAGATGTGCAAGAAGTCCATTCCAATATCTTAAATTAGCACAGTAACACATCTCTGTAATTACTAGTACAATTAACTTCATGGGTATAAACCGTTTTATATTTCGGTTAATGATGAGGGTAGAGAAGAGGGTTCGTTTTGTGGTAAGCACCTTCATCATGCTTGCCCTTTTTATCCTGTCTTCAATGTTTGAGTTTAACGCAGTATGGATATTTATCCCAGCCTTTATCATTATCGCCTATGTCCTTACCTACTTTTCGGTTTTAGAGGGAATTGAGAAGATTGAGTGGCTTATGCTCTTTCTTATGCCAGTGTTGTTTAGTGTATCTTTCTACCTTTTTTTCCATCTATTTCCCATCCGGTGGTTGACGAGAGTGCCATTTCTCACAATCTACGGAATCTCTTTTTATGCAATACTTCTTACCTCGAACATCTTCAACGTGGGGGTAGAGAAGAACATTCAGCTCCACCGCGCCGCATTTTCCGTTAACTATTTTTACCAGTCGCTTTTATTTTTTCTTCTTTCTAACGTCCTTCTCTCGTTCCGTTCGAATTTTGTAGTAAATGGAGTTGTATTCTTTATCGCAGCTTTTTTGTTGAGTGCGCAGTTGCTTTGGACGGTGCTTCTCGAGAACAAACTCAGCCGCGAGGTGCTTGGTTACTCGCTCTTTATCTCTTTCATCATTGCGCAGGCAGGTATAGCGATGTCTTTTATGCCAATCCGCAGCTCTATCTACAGTCTGTTTATGACCGCGTGTTACTATTCATTAACAGGACTTACATATCATCATATTGATCAAAGACTGTTTAAGAAGGTCGTTCAGGAATACCTGTTTGTGCTGGCCATGGTAGCATTTTTGACCGTATTATCAGTGGCATGGTGATTCCTTCGTCAGTGCTCACAATCTACATTTAACCAATAGTTTGCATTAAATACACTTAATTATATACATCTGTCTATCCCATTATATGATCCGCTGGCTTCGGACGAAACTACCAGATGTGCATATCTGGTATATCAGGGAAGATGGAGAATCGGGGAAATGCGGATTACAGAGGAAGTCGATTAATCAGATAAAGATACTGCTTATATTATTAGGTATTAGGTTGCATATATAACAAATATTGGGCGCTATCCCTAGGTGGTTGATAATGGCTGATCAACACGGATACCAGAGGTGGGGAGTGGAGGAGAGGGGAGAATGTCCTATAATAATTACCGAACGTGAATATTACGGACGTGAAGAATATGGCCTATAGTATGCAATAACTATAGGATAAAGTATATTTTGTGTTTTGTGGATAACTTGAGAAGTGAAATCTCTTACATTTTGTTACATCTCATTTATATCTATTTATTCGCTACATCTGGATGCTCTCTGCTCTAGACTAATGTGACAGGCTAAATCGCACTCAAGCAGACACATACAATTGCTGATAGTCACATCTGGAGAATAGTGAGATTAGCCTATTGTGATAAGCTAAAATTACCGTATCTTTCCAGTTTTGATCTGATGAATCTTTCTAATAGACCTGGGAGAAGGACGTGAAAACTTTATACGAGAGAGGGGTAAAATGAGCGGAATGGAGTGAAAAATAGAGAGAAATAACTGATGTCATTGAAAATATTGTGGAAATATTTTCTATTATGTTGGTGGTATTCTCTTTTATTGCTATTTGTGTCTCTAGTGATATGGATCATAATTGCGGCAACTTTACGCGAGAATAGAGGTATATTAAACGTCGTAAATTGTATCTTTTACGACGTTTCACTGGATAGTCGGCGGAGGAGTGCGGTTTTATATAGTCTGTACAGATATGTATATATTGATATATTTTTGATATATTTCTCATTTTTCTCCTGTTTTGGTGCGAATATATCTTCTATACTTCTCCGGCTTTCGTCTCTCTCATTTTTGACCACTATCTTGTCGATTGGATTTTTACAACAGTCTAAACGGTATTATGCCCACTTCTCTGCTCTGAATACTGATAGGGCACTGGTAACAATCACCAGATTAAACATAGTGGAGCAAAGATAGGAATATATACGTGTTACTCCGGTGTTAGGAGGATAAACGGTCGTTTATCTACATAAAACGATTGTTTCTTCTGGTAATTTTAAATATGCCCGTAAAATGCCCAAATTGAGGCATTTTTATACATTAAGCACTACTTATATATAGAAAATACGCAACTTAAAGCATTTGTCGAGTAATTGGCAGCATATTATGTAAAATGAATGCGATGGGTAGGAATTTGGAACATAAAACGAAGGTGTTAGAGTATCTTGGGAAGAATAAGCTGATGACGGTGGCTACCTGTGGTCGGCATGGCATCTGGTCCGCTACGGTATTCTATGCATTTAATGAGGAGTGTAGTCTCGTCTTCTTTTCTAAGGAAGATACTCGACATGCAGAGAACATAGCAGATGATTCATCTGTGGCAGTAACGATAAACCAGCATTGGGGGCGGCCGGGTTATCCACAGGGTGTGCAGATTCAAGGAAGTGCAAGTAGGTTGTCAGACGTCGAAAAAGATAAATTAGTTTGGAGATTGAAGTCTCTTTATAATCATCGGTATCTCTGGGCGCGCCTGTATCCAGATCATAGATACTTCCATATTATCCCCACTCAGGTATGGTATATAGATAAAGCGTATTTTGGGCATCATAACCGTGTCCGGATTATGTGAGCCTTATAACAATCTAGAGTATAGACTCCTCCTATTAGCGCTTAGAAAGGCAGAATGACAAATAGAGGAGATAGAGAGTTGGTTTTAGCTCGATGGAAGGCGATGGGTGTATAATATAAATACATGAAGGTAGCAGTTCTGTGTGGTGGTCCATCTTCGGAACATGAGGTATCACTTTCGAGTGTTCGCTCCATCTTGGAGCATATTGATAAGAAAAAGTATGCCCTTTCTGTCGTCTATATCTCTAAAGACTTGAAATGTGCTCAGATGTCTTCCGATGAGTATCTTGCAACAAAAGATCTAACCAAGAGCAAGCTTACTTCCTTTATTCCGTTTGTTCAGACAGTTCTATCAACCTATGATGTGGTTCTCCTTGCTGGGCTTCATGGTGAGTTTGTTGAGGATGGGAAGCTGCAGGCACTCTTAGATACGTATAAGGTTAGGTACACTGGCTCAGGAATGGCGGCAAGTTCGCTCTGTATGGATAAATACCGATCGTCTCTTCTGGTAAGCACACAGCTTCCGGTACAGATCCCGAAAACAGTCTGTTTTTCAGTAGGTGGGCACGTTAATCACGATCTCCATTTTCCGCTCGTTGTGAAACCAAATACCATGGGTTCAAGTGTGGGGGTGAAGTTTGTACATACGAAATCTGAGATGCAGAAGCAACTCGATACAATTTTTTACGAATATCACCAGAAAGAGGCTGTCGTTCAGGAGCAGATTACCGATGCGATTGAGGTAAGCTGCGGCTATTTGGTTGCAAAAGATGGGACTGGTCGTCTTCTACCGCCTGTTGAGATTATCCCGCAGTCTTCCCCATTTTTTGATTACCGGGCAAAGTATGAAGTTGGTGGATCGATAGAACTGTCTCCCCCACAACACATCGCAGACAAGACGTCGGAAAAGATAAGTATACTTGCATCGCAGATTCATACTCTCCTCGGTTGTTTTGCCTATTCCCGCTCTGATTTTTTTGTAAAGGGAGATGCTATTTACTATCTTGAAACAAATACCTTGCCAGGTATGACGGCCACTTCCCTACTACCGAAGGAGGCAGCTGCAGTTAACATGAGTTATGCAGACTTGATAGACTTCATTATCTCGAATGCTTAAGGTGCTGCATAAGACGTCGTTTAATAACTACTTTCCAGACTTACTCTGAGCGGTATTCTGGAGAAGCTTCTTAAACTCTTCTACTGAGTTTACGGTGTCTATTTTTTTCCCATCAAGATAGAATGTGGGTGTTGCATTGACATCTGCGGCAGTCCCCGATTTGATATCTGCCTGTACCTTGTTTTTTACCTCTTGTGAATCGCGGTCTTTTTTAAACTGTTCCACGTTTAGCTTAAGGGATTTGGCAAGATTCTCAAAGTAGGCGGTTGGGTCTTTAGTTGACCATTCGGATTGAGTAGTGAATATTTTATCAGACATCTCGAAGTACTTTCCCTGTTTGCCTGCCGCTTCAGCCGCATATGCGGCTTGAACCGCGTACTGATGCATAGGGAGCGGAAAGTTTCGGTACACGAAGGTAATATTCTGTGTAATGGTCTTATCAGTCTCGATCTGTTTTTTGAGGATGTCATGAAAAGACGCACAGGCTGGACACTGTAGATCGCTATATTCAACGAGCACATGTTTACCGTTTTTCGCCCACTTTACGTGATCTGATGGTAGTACCTTCGTTACCGATGTATAGTCTTTCTGAACTTTGGGAGTGTTAGTAGCATAATACGCTACGGTAAGGAAAGCAAAGAGCGCAACTATGGAACCGATTGTGATAAGTACAGTGTTTTTATTCATGAGTAAATGATATCTCTCCCATCACTTATTTTCAAGATAACAATGTGATACTATATACACCTATGCACCGTTTTATTACCCTCTGCAGCATACTATTGTTCATAGTATTAATGAGCGGTACTGTGCAAGCATCTGAGATGAATAAACCATTCAAGGGAGTTATTCAAAAAGTAAGCACTGCTTCAGCCATGCAGAGTCAGGGCGCATTAGTTCGTATCGAGGAAGGAAAACAGAAGGGACAGATTGTCTCAACCAAACCAAATCCTTCTGTTTCAGGAGGCGGTATCCGTTTCCAAACTGGAGATGCGGTTATGCTTTCTCAAGTGAAGGACGCGGCGGGCAACGATGCGTACTATATTGTTGACTATGTGCGAACGCCCGGACTCCTCACCCTGTTTATCGTATTTCTCATCTTTGTACTTCTGATTGGTAGATGGAAGGGTCTATTTGCTGCAGTAGGAATGATTCTGTCGTTTATCATCATTTCCCAGTTCATCATCCCCCAGATTCTTTTAGGAAATGATCCTATTCTCATTTCCCTCATGGGTTCATTATTTATCATCCCCCTCACCTTTTTTATATCTCATGGTATCTCCAGAACGACACATGTTGCGGTTGGGGCTACCTTTATCACCCTCATTATCACTGGAATTCTTGCATATGCAGCAGTAGATTTGGCAAAGCTGACGGGTTATGCCGCTGAAGAGGCATCGTTTCTTCAGTTACTCACAGGAGGAAGTATTAATATTAAAAGTCTTCTTTTGGCGGGAATCATTATCGGAACACTCGGGGTGCTCGATGATATTACCATCTCTCAATCCGGTATCGTCGAGCGGCTAGCTGTTGCCAATCCAAAATATACGGTAAGAAAACTGTACCACGAGGCTATGGTGCTTGGCCGGGATCATATAGCCTCATTGGTAAACACTCTTATCCTTGTATATACCGGTGCGGCACTACCTCTCTTTCTGTTATTTTATAACTCCAAAACGACGTTAGCTTTGGCAGTTAACCAGGAGATTGTTGCCACCGAGATTGTGCGCACATTAGTAAGCAGCATTGGCATCATTGCTGCCGTTCCCATCACTACCTTTCTAGCTGCTTGGTACCGAAAACATTGATTGATGTTTTTCTTGTCATAATACTCTCTTAGGGTTGATATATTCGGATGGCCGTGTATACTAT
>CAZLAJ010000058.1:0-6630 GCA_964557525.1 uncultured Gammaproteobacteria bacterium
TTCGTAAATACGCGTTCAACCGTGGCTTTGTCTTTGATGTGGCGAGATAAGAAATCCCGAGTAGTAATCCCATCTATCTCATGAATGAGCTCATCTGCAAGGCGTACACCTTCTAAACGCGCATACTTTTGTACAATCTTATACCTCGGGGTAATAGACTCGACGATTACCCCGTCAAAGTCGAAAAGAATAGCTTTTTTCATACGTTGATTTAGTGCCCGGCTGATTTAGGATGTGCTCCGAGTGAGAGAATAAGCTCTGTCAGCTCCTTCAGTTTTTCATCTACCAGCACTTTATTCTCTCCTTCTACATTTAATCTCATTAACGGTTCAGTGTTCGATGTACGGATACCAAATCTCCAGCCTGGATAGGTAACTGCTATGCCGTCTTGTGTGGAGAGCTCACCATCGCTGTATTTTGACACCACTGTATCCATCACGCTCTGCGCAGAGAGGGTCTCAGGGAGAATAAAATTGTATTCCCCAGATTCCTCAGAGCTTTTTAATGAAGATAGTATCTCGGATATCGGTCTATTCTCCTCACTCATAGCAAGCAGAACGTACAGGATTACCCGGACCGCACTCTCAGCACCGCCTGTCTCATAAAAGTAAAAATGACCGGAGGATTCTCCAGCAAAGAATGCTTTCTCCCGGTTTACATCTTCTGTAATAAATGCATGTCCCACTTTGCTTACGTACGTTTTTCCTCCAAGTGAAGAGACAACGTTCTGCACATTTCGCGTATATCGAATATCTACAACTACTGTTCCACCAGGATGGTTTTTGAGGTACATCTTAGAGATGAGAGATGTGATATATGTGGCAGGAATCACCTCTCCTTTTTCATCAATAAAGAAGATTCTGTCTCCATCACCATCTGGCTCAATGCCGAGCTGTGCACCCGTTTTTTTTACCAGATCCTGCAGAGGAATGAGATTGTTAAAATCAAGAGGATCTGCAAGATGCGCTGGGAACGTACCGTCAAGATCGCCGTTTATGACATCAAGCTTATATCCCAGTACCTCAAATAGTTTCTTTACATACAGCCCTCCCATACCGTTTGCCGGGTCGCAAGCCGCATGAATTGATTTGAGCTTACCTACGCCTCCTATGCTCTCAATTGCCGCCTTAACCTCGTCCTCAAGCACATCTGTTTTCTCTATAACCATTCCTCCCTCCTTGGGAGAGATGAAATTGTCAGTGAGTGCATACTCTTTCACCTTATCCATTCCCTGATTCTTCCCGATTTTGATTACTCTTTTGTCTTGAACTCGGACAAATTTCGTTCCTGCATACTCTTTAGGATTGTGTGATGCGGTTACCTGAATTCCTACTTCGTATCCGTAGTTTGCGCATGCGTAATAAAAGGTTGGTGTTGAGGTGAGGCCGATATCAATGACTGTTGCACCAAGCTCAACTAGGGCTTTTTTAGCCACTTCATGTAGTGATGGAGATGAGACGCGCATATCTCTTCCCAATACTACTGAAAGGGAGGGTGTGCCAATGTCTCGTACGAAAAAAGAGTAGATTGCTTTAATAATTGCTTCGTATTTTTCCTCGTCGATATCTGTAGGATATATGCCTCTAATGTCGTATGCTTTAAAAACCTTCGGATTGATGTTCATATGTATACTGTGATACTCACCATAAAATTTGTAAGACTACGGATATTATACTCTAAAGAAAATAGCAGCTAAGTAACTGTACTGATTTAGTAATGCCGTGTGTGTTGGTGCTTGTCTTGAGAGACCGGTCAATTCTCATCAGTCCCTCATAAAATGATATTAGTTTGTTTGGTTCCCATTTTGAGGCCTGCGAGATGAGTTTGCTCTTCTGCCAGGACGGTGTATCATTCGGCAGAGTCCGCGCACCTGCTCTAATGAGCAGTCGTATATGTCGAGAAAGCATGGTGAAAACAAATAGTTCATCTTGATGAGTAACAACAGACTGCAACGTTTTAACAAATGTATGCAGATTTCCTGGGTAGCAGGCATCCAGAAGCGTAAAGACGCTGCTTGCTGGTTTAAACTCTTTAATAGTGCCAAGCAGTCGAGACCTGAGATCTCTCGCAGGCTTGTCTGCCTCCCAATTGATAATGATCACACTTTCGTTGGTTAGTCCCTCTTCAAACGGCTGCTGCGCCTCTTTCGTTTTATTTTTCGCAAGATAGCTCGATAGTTGTTCAGTGAAGTATGCCGTAGAGAGTTTAAAGAGAGAGGATGCGTGAGCCTCTGATTTGAGAAGTTCGGTGAGCTCTTTCACCTTCACACTCAGCACATTATGCTGTTTATCCCGATATTCTTTCTTCAGTTTATATACATACTCTCTTGAGGCGGCAGAGTCTTCTCCACATATGGTCATGATCATACCCTATTATATCCATTAATTCCCCTTCCGACACATGGATAAATCTGCGTATAATGAGTATATGTTTGATGCTATTACCTTAGGCACCGTGAGTGTAGATCTCTTCTTTCGGGATGATTCACTCACTTTCCATGACAATCGCTTTCAGCTCTCTGTAGGGGGAAAATACCAGGCTTTATACTTTCATACTTCGGTCGGTGGTGGCGCAGCAAATATCGCCATCCATATTCAGCGTCAAGGTTTGCAAGCTGCGGTGATGGGTAAGATTGGGGAGAATCCATTCAAGCGAATTATTCTTGACTCGTTTGAGAAAGAGAGTGTGTTTTACAAATACTGTCACTATGAGAAGGATTACTACAACATCTCCTCCATCCTTCTTACTCCTACCGGAGAACGGACTGTCATTCATCACCAGACCCCACATCAACATTTGTTTGAGTCCGAAAAAGAAATGAAGAGATTAAGACGAGCAAAAGCAGTGTATGTCGGCACCATTCCCGATGGTAGTCTCTCAATCCGTGAAGAGATACTCGCCTACCTGAAACAGCATGACGTACTCTCAATCGTCAACTTAGGTATCCGAGACTGCAGGAGAAATGAGCATGCCTTAAAAACAATCCTGAACCGTGCCCGTATTATCATTGTTAACGGTCATGAGTTTGCAGAGATAGTAAAGGCACCCTACCAGGATATCGACTTCACTGAACATGTAGTAGACTACTACATCCCATACCTAAAAGATCAACTGGTGATCATTACTGAAGGAGAGCGTGGAAGTTACGCATACTATGCGGGACATGTTATCCATCAAAAGGCCATTAAACCAAACAAAATAGTTGATACAACAGGCGCGGGGGATGCATACTGCGCTGGCTTTATCGCTTCTTACTTACAGACAAATGATATTCAGTCAGCAATGAAAAATGGGGCTGAGCTCTCATCGAAAGTACTCTCTAAGGTTGGAGCAACCTAATGTATTTCTTCTAGTAAGTTTCTTCCCGTCATATCAGATGGTTTGGGGACCTCAAGTAGTGCAAGAATGGTTGGAGCTACATCGGCAAGAATTCCTGATTGCAGCCTGATGTATTTGCCCTGAAGCTGACGGTTGATGGCGATAAAGGGAACAGGGTTATCAGTATGCTCCGTAGATACGCCTCCAGTGTGAGGATTAATCTTCTGTTCTGCATTTCCATGATCTGCAGTAATGAGAACCGACACATCGAGATTGAGTGCAGCTGTTACTATTTCTCTCAAACAGAGATCTATCGTCTGTATTGCAGCGATGGTTGCCTGAATATTCCCGGTATGCCCAACCATGTCTGGGTTTGCGAAGTTTACAAGAATAAATCCGTACTTCTGTTCACGCAGTTTCTTTAAGAGGACATCTTTTATTTCAATTGCTGACATCTGTGGCTGCAGATCGTAGGTAGCGACTTTTGGGGAAGGGATAATGAGACGGTCTTCACCACCAAACGGCATATCCCTCAAGCCATTGAAGTAGAACGTTACAAATCGTTCTTTTTCTGATTCGGACATACGCAGTTGGTCAACACTGTGCTCAGAGAGCACTCTACCAACTGGAGAGTTAACTGGAATAGGAGGAAAGGCCACTTCCACCGGGAGGTGTTCCTCATACTCGGTCATCGTAACAAACAACAGGTTCTCAATCTTATTTCCCCGGTGAAAAGGAGTGTTAAGGATTTGTTCCTTTGGTTGATGTGTTTTGTAATACTTTACTGCGTATGGATCAAATGATTTTGTTGTATTAGCCTGGTTTTCAAAATCATCAAGTACAAATGCTTTGGTAAGCTCCCGTGGACGGTCAATGCGGAAGTTAAAGAAGATAACTGCATCATTTGCAGAGATGAGTGTGGGCTGCTCTGATTGAGAGTGTATGAGGGTAGGAAGAACGAACTCGTCAGTTATGTTCTGTTCGTATGATTGTTTCAATGCAGCAAGTGCGGATTCAGAATGATTCCCCTCTCCTTTAGTGAGGCAGTTGTATGCCTTCTCGATCCGTTCCCATCTTCTGTCTCGGTCCATTCCATAGTACCGCCCCATAATCGATGCGATCTTTCCGACTCCATTTTGGTGTAGCTTTTCTTCAAGCCGGCCGATAATCTCTTCTGCAGATTTTGGTGGCGAATCCCGCCCATCAGTTACCGCGTGTATATACAACTCTTTTATACCGTGCTCTTTTGCAAAGTACATCAAAGCATACAGGTGTTCAATGCTTGAATGTACAGTCCCCTGTCCGACAAGACCAATGACATGCAGTTTTCCCGAGCTTGTTTTGCAGTGCTCAACTACTTTTAAGAGAGCAGGATTCGAGTAAAAGCTTCCATCCGCTATTGCCATATTTATTCTTGGGAGATCCTGATATACAATGCGTCCTGCTCCTAAGTTGATATGTCCAACTTCAGTATTCCCCACCTCTCCACTTGGGAGTCCTACTGCCTCGCCTGATGCTTTGAGTGTGGTGTTGGGGAATGTGTAAAGGAGTGAGTTAAAGAATGCGGGGCTTGCCTGGTGAATTGCATTTCCGAATGTCGCTGGCGCGATACCAAACCCGTCAAGAACGATAAGGAGAACTGATTTCATATGTTCAGTGTAGCAGATTTTAAAATGATGGACTTATAGACTATGACTGAAGAAGCATCGTGTTCATCGAACAAAATGCGAGTCCGCAAGCAATTGCGTCTGATTGATCATCTTCACATTTAGGAATCTCTTGATTCAAAAGGAGCGGAAGCATCTTTTGGACTGCTTTTTTGTCAGCGTTGCCGTATCCAGTGATTGCTGCTTTAATCTGTAGAGGGGTTAAGTAAACAACTTTTAGATTGTATTGGGCGGCAAGCAGAAGAATTACGCCCTGCGCCTGACCTACGCCGATAACTGTCTTCTGGTTGTTGTAGAAAAAAAGGCGTTCAATGATGAGAAAGGATGGATTATTCTCTTCAATTATCTGTTTCAACGATTCATATATCACCTTTAACCGAACCTCGTGCTCGTACTTTCTGTCAGTCTTGATGAGACCGGAGGTTACATAGGCAAACTTTTTTATTGTTGCATCCTGTTTCTCAAACAGAGCATAGCCTACTTTTTCAACTCCCGGATCAATCGAAAGAATGCGCATATATACACTATACAGGACAGGTAAACGATTGTTCAATAGATTATCAGCCACAAAAAAAGCCCTCGGAAAGAGGGCTTTGTTGATAACAAAAAAAGTCTGTTGGATGTACTTTGGTCTTTGTCTTTTTATAGAGCAAACAGTTAGTTAAGGAATAGAAGAGATGGGAGATCGTTCGTTAGTACTTCTCGGCTAAACGCATTACTGCGCTTACACCTAAAGCCTATATAGCCAGTAGTCTACTGGCGAACTAAATAAGGATTTCTCATCTTGGGGTATGCTTCGCACTTGAGATGCATTCAGTGCTTATCAAATAGGAATATAGCTACTCGGCAATGCCCTTTTAGGACAACCGGTACACCAGGGATTCCTTCTTCCTGGTCCTCTCGTACTGAGGAAGAGTCCCCTCAAAAATCTAAACGCCTACACAGGATAGAGTCCGAACTGTCTCACGACGTTCTGAACCCAGCTCGCGTACCACTTTAATGGGCGAACAGCCCAACCCTTGGGACCTACTACAGCCCCAGGATGTGATGAGCCGACATCGAGGTGCCGAACCACGCCGTCTATGAGGACTATCGGGCGTGACTAGCCTGTTATCCCCAAGGTAGCTTTTATCCGTTAAGCCCGATCCGCAATCACAGCGGATTCGAGGATCACTTACGCCTGCTTTCGCATCTGCTAGGATGGTCATCCTCACAGTTAAGCTGGCTTATGCGTATGCACTTATATTCCGATTTCCATCCGGAATAAGCCAACCTTTGCGCTCCTCCGTTACTATTTTGGAGGAAACCGCCCCAGTTAAACTGACCACCAAACACTGTCTCCGCTTACGCAGATGAGGTGAAAAAAAATCAAAGAGAGGTGTTTCATTGTCGGGCAAGCCCTCCCTCCTACGCTCAACAGTTAATTCCTTTTCACCAATGCCTAGTTTCAGTAAAGCTCTTGGGGTCTTTTTGTCCATGTGTAGGTAGGCCGCATCTTCACAGCCATTTCAAATTCGTCGGGCATTAGTTCAAGACAGTTGTCAACTCGTTGTACCTTTCATGCAGGCCGGAACTTACCCGGCAAGGGGCTACGCTACCTTAGAACTCTCAGGGTTAGAGCTGTCGTTCACTGGAGCTTACACCG
>CAZLAJ010000059.1:0-6475 GCA_964557525.1 uncultured Gammaproteobacteria bacterium
GTGTAGTAACCGGTGTGTATCCTGCCGTAAGGGCAAAGAAAATATCCGCTCTGACTGCACTCAGATATGAATAACTCTACGGAAAGTAGATTTGATGGTAGAGTTTGCGTGTAGCATCGAATTATATTCTCCCTTCCTTAAAGAACGCTTGCATTTTTGTTTACCTTTTACTACTTTGATAATATGGGGAAAAGTTCGCGTACATTCAGAAATAGAAAGTTGCTATACCGGCTATCTGCATCTCTATTATTTCTTTTTTCCCTTCTCTTCCTCCTGTATCAAGGCCAATTGTATCTCACCAATAGCCGTGCTGAAAAGATAGATTCGTCCAAGCTCAATACGGAATCACTCCTTGCCAATCCGGGGTTTGAACAGACGCAGCGACCAGGAATAATGGGACTATTGAGTATTGCCTCAGAAGTTCCGGCAGGTTGGCAGTCGACGGGAAAATTGAGAGTGACCACGGATAAAAAGGATGTGAAAGAGGGAGTAAAAAGTGTTGTAATTGAGGCGGAAAAGGGTAAGGGAATGACGCAGGTGGTGCAGGCTCCGGCAAACATGCTGGTGCGTTACAGCTATAAGGTGCAGGTCGAAAATGGAGGGGTGGAGCTCGTCATAAAAGATAGCGACGGGCAGGTTATGGACAGGGTTCGTTCGAAAGGGAAAGGTACGTGGGAGACGCTTGAAGTGCTCCCATACACATGGGCTGCAAATATGAAGAGTAGAGCGTTTATTGATCGGGATGGTAAACAACAAACACGTCCTCTTGATGAGAAGAGCGTGTTGAGTCTGACGCTGAGTTTTGAAGGGGTAGATGAAAAGAATGCGTTTATCGTTGATGGTGGGACATCGACACGGAAGATATCTCGGGAGCCAAGCATGAATGAATGCGTTCCGGTAACAGATCCGAGCCAATATGAGCAATCTGATTGTGCATTTTATGAAAAATGTATCAATGAACAAGCGAGTACTACCAGATATGCTTGTTACTATGATCCATTTTGGTATCGAAAAGTTACTACCGGGCCCAATGGGGAGAGGACAGGATTATCGAATAGTCAAGTAATGGCTATATGGGAACAGATGCGAGGGATGGTGGGGGCTTCTGCGGAGGGAATAACGGGGATACCTTTGTTTATTCCGAATGATTTCATCCAGGATGACATGAATGCTATGCTCTACCCATTGAGTATGGAGACATTTGACCGGATGACGCGTCTGAAGTGTTACGATGCGTATGGACAATGGCATGCAAACTGTCCGTTTGAAGCATTGCGATATCAGATAGATAAACATAAACAAAAGATGTTTGACCGCGTTGGAAGTAGTGAGTCCGGAACAAAATGGTTACTTATGGCAATGTACCCTGGATTGTCAGAATCAGAATATAACTTTATAGTTACCGATCTCCATTCGCTTGGAATGGCGAATATGAGAACAGCCTTATTGCGAGAGTCGCTTCTTGCATGTGATGTTGTGGCAATGGGAAATGTTGGACCCTGTGCTCTCGTTGGGCAATTAATAAGTAATGGTTCATTATCAGTTGGCAAGTCTTTATCCGGTTGGATTATGGGGCATGGAGGTCAGGTTGTTGCTGACCATGTAGTGAAACCAGTAGTGATTAAGGCATCAAAAGTTCCAGTGACCTTGTATAAAAGAGGGGTAAATATTTTGAGTCTAGGATCAAACGCATTGGGCAATGATACATTTTTGTCGGTATTGTTTAATCTTAAGCTTATACCCGCTAGACTCTCGAATAAAACATTGAAGTTACGTACGAGTATTCCACATCAAAATACCCAATTATATGCGTACGATATTAAATCCTTAATAGCAATGAAAAATGACAGGGATGCATTCTTTGGTGGACCACTTTCCTGGGATGATTATCTCAAGGTTCAAGGATTATTTGATTTTGCAGATGAGCTTGAACAAGCGATAGCGCGAGCAACTAGCCTGAATATCGATGTGCTGAAAGAGCGGTTGTTAATCCCAGAAACTCGGGTAGATTTTGAAACACTCGCTCAGCATTTTATGCCAGGAATCTGTGTGTCTCAGGATTGCAACGCAATAATATTAGGCCGAACTGCCACTAATCATATGAGAACAGTGCTAGTTGACTCTACCGTCCCTATTGAAGAGATTAGCGATACTTTTTTTCATGAATTGTTGCATGTTGGTCAGTATGACGGCATGGTGATAAATGACGCTTTGAATGCGGCGCAGCAGATTACTAAGCTGCCACCCCTTTTGAACAATCAAGGTAATCAGACAGATATACTTACTGAGCTTTTTATTGAGTTTTTCACGGCTCAAGCATCAAATGCAGGTTATCCTCGCTTCAGAATTGCAGTAGCAGCTAAAATCGCCGAGGCGCTAGATGCCGGTTCATTGACTCCCCAACAGCTTGAAAGTGTGGCTCGTTTATTTGGGGTTCATCCAACAGCAAGCATTACAAAACCCGCAGATTATATAGACGATCTTGCATTATCTATCGTTGAGGAATATATGACCAAAGTAGGATTAGACTTATCTACGAACGCGCCACTTAACGGAATACCACCGCAGGGTATAGGATGGAATGCGGTAACAAAGGTTGATGGATTAGACGTAAAATGGAAAGCATTTACAAAGCTTGTTGACCCATCAATTCAAGGAGACACATTTATGGAATGGCCCTATAAACACTATAATTTTTTTACGGATCCATCTCATTTTCCGAAAAGTTCACACCTCAGCGCTATGATGAAGACCGCTGATACGTCTTCTGATTTGCCAGATAATTTGGTTATTTGCAGCTTGGGGGTTGGTGAGTGTTCTCCTGATGTTAAGCCAACTTTAAAGTCATTTGGAGAGGCAATGGAGTTTATGATGGGTAGTCAAGATGGGTTAAATTTTGGCAACCGAGTAGATTCTTCTGGCAATATGACGCTTGATAGTGACTTTATATCTACAATGATGAATTTATCAATGGCAAATCATTATTACGATAATGGTCTATTATTGAAGGCTGATGCTGCAAAAGTTACTGATCAAGAGATGGAATGGAAAATGGAAGAACCGGGGCATCTGCCTGATCAATATCGAGGATCAGTCGATTGGAACAACGTTGTATTGCAACGGAGACCAACAGTAAGTCCACTTCCGATAACATTCACAACGAATGCTGCGATAGTAGATAATGTTCCTCCTGAAAGAGATGGATTATACAATCTTGAGCAAATCGGATTTGCTCTATACAAAAAAACCGCGAGGCCAATCTGAACAGTTCGTTCAAGACTATTTGGGACCTGCATCACAGGCATATTTTGGTCGTGGTGTTACGTTGGATGCGCAGGGTGTTGAGTATTATCGGTTTGAACCCAGGGCGAAAAGACGGAATGCTCAAAATCAGTTAGAAGATGCATATAATTTGGTGCTTGAAGTAACGAAGTGTCAGAATGGATCACGGTCTGAATCGGTTCCCCGCAGAGACTGCACGGTTAATCAGGACTCTGTTGTGCAGATGGGGATTCGGGAGCAAAGTGGAGTCTCGCCCACCTCTGCACCCACATCAACCCCGATTCCATCCCCAACCCCAGATACATCTGTTACATACCGCGCACTCTCCGCACCATCTGTTTTGATGAAAGGTGTTGAATACGGATTTAAGTATGAAATGACTAATACTAGTAGGTCATTTACCTGGCTTGCGGGTGGGAACGATAGGCCGAGACATATTGTTCTTAAGTCGGTATATGGTGAGCACGACAATTCATTGCTTACATATCCGGCAGTGTTAACAAGAGACGTAGGAGATTGTGCGTCCCAGCAGAATGGGCAGTGTGATAAGGTTGAGATGACTGTTCAGATGAAGGGGAATGAGCTTGGTCAAAATCGTCAGTACGCATTCAGATTGTATGAAGAGAATGGGATAGGATATTTTGGTCCTACTATCCGTGGATCTGTGAACGTTGTTGAAGATACCGTGCCGACATACGATGGGACCTGTGATTATTTTAATGTGCCGCAGATAATGTTCGGAGGTGGAACTGCAAATGTAACGATAAAGTGGACCAATACCGGAAGGGGAGAATGGGGAGCAAGTGGATTATCTATGCCTGGTGCACCAAGACCGGTGATTATGAAGATGGAAGCGGGAAGTGATGAGGGCTTTACTCCGGTTGAAGTTCTTGTCCCAGGTAATGTTGCTGGGAACGGAGGTAAGACTGAGTTGAGTTTTCCATTTAAAGCGCCAGTTAGAGCATATTCGTATACATATAAGGTGCAGTATCGGTTGCAGGTGCCGAGCTTAAACCTTACCTTTGGTGATACAGTCAAAAGGTGCAAGTATGATGTATATGTAGTACCCGCACCAACACAAACACCTATTCCTACCCCGTCACTTGGGGTTAAAAGTGCCGTCTGTCAGGCTTTTATTGCACCAGATCAGATATATAATCCAATAAGGAGTGGTAGTAAATTTAATGTAAGTTTGACGGTGAAGAATACCGGGACTCAAGCATGGTCCACGAATGGAGCCTTCACTAATAATGGGCAGAATCCGTTTGAGCTGGTAAAAACTTCGAGTAATCCATCATTCGCTCCAATTAATGGTGAGTACACAAATATACTGAGGTTACCGACTGGCGTCGTTGTGAGACCGAATGAATCATATACATTTGCTTTTACTGCAACAGCCCCACTAAACACAGGCAATCCAAACATGAGTTGGCAGATGTCACATCGCGGATACGGCACCTTTGGACAAGTATGTGCAAAAGATGTGCCTGTCACAGATGTCTACTGCACTTGCGAGCGAGCGGATGTTGATCAGAATGGAACGGTGAATTTATTTGATATAACGAGAGTCTCGGCTTGTATAGGTAGCACAGAGTCAACATGTCCAAGGTATGATGTAGATCACGATGGGTACGTATCCCGTCGGGATGTTGAATGCGTGGGAGAACAATATGGGAAGAAATGCTCAGCAGCGGCTACGAAAGACATCACGCCCACTCCGGTACCTAAGTCTTCCCCATCCATTATTGATCGTATGCGAGGTCTTCTATTTAAGTAATGATGTTTAGTACGATTTAGTGTAAAAACTGGCATAATAGTAACATGCTTCTGATATATCTCTATCTATTTATTATTGGCTCTGCGGTCGGTTCGTTTCTCAACGTGCTTATTGACCGCCTGCCGAATGAAGAGTCAATTGCGGGAAGATCACACTGTGATTACTGTAAAAAACAGCTTCCTGCAGGAGTAAATATCCCGATCGTTTCATGGTTTATACTCCATGGGAAGACGCAGTGTTGCGGAAAGCCGTTATCGCTTCAGTATCCCATCATCGAAGCTTTAACCGGCGTTATGTTTGTTGTCATCTGGTATATAGCTCCGTTTTTCTTCTATCCTGTTGTGCTCCAATGGCTCGCCTGGATACCTGATTCTCAGATTGGGGGAGGTGAAACAGCAATGATTTTACTGAGGATTACACTTCTTGTTATGGGTTCAACACTGCTAGTCACGTTCGTTGCTGATGTGAAATATCATATCATTCCTGACTCGATGCAGGTACTGTTTCTTATCACTGCCGTTTTGTTTGTTTCCTTAACAGGTGTGTTATCTCTCAATACATTCAAAGATGGATGTATTGTGCTTCTCCCCATACTACTTCTCTATGTGGTTACTCTTGGGCGTGGGATGGGGTTTGCAGATGTAAAATTTGCTTTTAGTATGGGAGTTCTGCTCGGTTGGATGAATGGTCTCCTTGCCCTGTACATTGCCTTTATCACCGGTGCAGTTGTGGGAATTGCACTGATGATTGCCGGACGAAAGAAGATGAAGAGTACGATAGCATTTGGCCCCTTTTTAATAGTGGGAACGGTGATGGTGCTCGTTGCTCACGAACAGATCATTCCGTTTCTCTCCCATTTTCTGATGAGATAGACGTGTGTGTCTGCAAGATAAATGGAGACACCTTCTTGTATGCAGACTTTTCATCTGTTATGATATGATCCAGTTAGTAATTTACGTAACTTCATATGCTAGAGAAAACGTTAGTAGTGTTAAAGCCTGATTCAGTTGCGCGAGGTATTGTCGGCGATATTATTTCCCGTTTTGAAAAAGTTGGACTGAAGATAGTAGCGGCTAAGTTCATGAACGTTTCAGACGAGCTTGCGAACACTCACTATCCAACTTCCCGCACGGAGTTTATCGAAGGAATGGGTAAAAAGACCTTAGAGAACTATGAAGCGCTTGGTATTGATCCAGTTGCTGAGTTTGGGCATGCTGATGCTCATAAGATTGGTTTGGAGATTCAAAAGTGGTTGGTAGATATGATCAAGAGCGGTCCGGTGTTTGCGTTTGTCCTCGAAGGACCTCATGCTGTAGAGCTGGTGCGAAAGATTGTCGGCCATACGCTTCCTATCAAAGCTGCACCAGGCACAATCAGAGGAGACTACTCATTTGACTCTTCAGCATTGGCAAATAG
>CAZLAJ010000060.1:0-6288 GCA_964557525.1 uncultured Gammaproteobacteria bacterium
GTGAGGTTCGAGCCTTTTCCATCTCGCTTAAGAATCCTTCCTTGGGTTTAGCTCCTACAAACTGTGAAACAACCTCGCCATCGCGGTACATAATGAACGTAGGAATGGAGAAAACCTGATGGGATGTTGCAAGTTGAGGGTTCTCATCAACGTTAATCTTTACAAACTTTACATCTTTTACTTCGTTGGACAGCTCGTCAATGATAGGAGCAGTCATTTTACAGGGACCACACCAATCAGCATAAAAGTCAACAAGAACGAGCCCTTTATGGTCGACGACCTCTTTTTGGAATGAGTCTGATGTTATATGTTGTGCTCCCATATTCACATGGTACACTAGATGCAATGTTTTCGCAAGTGTACATTGTGTAGATTATGTGCCATTGTGTTTACTTGTCCTGCTTTTTACAGTAAGACATGACTGAAGTGGAAGCAGAGATGGGATTCTCTCATTTTCCTGGAATAGGGCCCTACCGGTTTCAGTTATTAATAGAACATTTTACATCTGCAGCTGCGGCATATACCGCATCAAATAGTGAGCTGAGATCCGTTATTGGCACTCGATTATCAGAGCTGTTCTGTCGTTTCCGGGAACGTTTTGACTATGCAGCAATACAAGACAGGTATGTCTCTCGTGGAATTATGGCAGTTCCCTATTCCCACTCGCATTATCCATGTCAACTGAGAGAGATCTCTGACCCACCAATCTGTTTGTATATCAAGGGAGACAGCAATATATTACGCAAAACAGTCAATAAACGTATTGGTGTGGTAGGCAGCCGTAAGCCCTCCCCTTACGGTACCTATATTTCCCGCACATTTACCGCGAATTTAACGCACAGTTCGTTTACTATTGTTTCGGGGCTCGCGGTGGGGATTGACACCACAGCGCACAAAACCTGCCTTGAGTGTGGAGGAACAACGATAGCAGTTATGGGGTGTCCGGTCGATGAGGTATATCCATCGGAGAATTACGAACTTGCAAAGCTCATCGAACAAAGTGGAGTCCTTTTATCAGAATTTCCCCCTTCAACTAAACTGCAAAAAGGAATGTTCGTTGCACGCAATCGGTTAATATGCGGTTTATCTGCGGGAATTATGGTGGTAGAGGGAAGAAAACATTCTGGCACTCTTACCACCGCACGCTACGCAGTAGAGCAGGGGAGAGATGTGTTCGTGCCACCTGTTCCGCTCAACTCACCACTATCAGAAGCACCATTGATACTGTTTCGACAGGGAGCAAGAATGGTTACCGACCCACAGGAGATAGTAGAGGAGTATCAGTAAATACCAATCTCCAGATATATCTGGTACAATAGCTTCTATGAAAGAAGGAATTGTTCTCTTAATTGGTCGACCGAATGTTGGCAAGTCTACGCTTGTAAATAGCATTATCGGCCAAAAAGTAGCGATTACGTCTCCCAAACCACAGACCACCCGCATGCCGATTCAGTCTCTTTTTGAAGACGAACGGGGAAAGATTATTTTTACAGACACACCAGGGTTGATGGGGAAGATAGAAGATACCCTGTCAAAAAGAATAAACGAGCAGACGCTGCGCACGATAAACAGAGACGCGGATGTCGTGCTTTACATTATTGATCACACTCGTAAGCGCGACTTTGAGGAAGCGCGCGTGCTGGGAATTGTGCGAAAGATTGATAAACCTAAGATACTCGTAATTAATAAGATGGACATGCAGGAGAAGTCTTTCCTTGCGCAATATCTATTTCTAAAGGATGAGTTTACCCATGTTGTTGAGGTTTCAGCCCTGGAGAGAAAGAATCTCAAGGAACTGACAAACACGATCTTCTCGCTTTTACCTGAGAAAGAGGAGAGCGATTACACAGAAGGAGTTGTTTATCCACTTCTGAGCATGGACAGTAAAACATTTATTGCAGAGCTTATAAGAGAAAAGGTCTTTTTAAATACGGGTGAAGAGATACCATATACGACTACGGCTATTGTGGATGAGATAAAAGAAAGATCAGACGAGCTAACGTACATCAAAGCACGCATTTTAACAACATTAGATAGATATAAACGGATGATTATCGGCAAAGAGGGAAGAAAGATTAAGGAATTGGGCAATATGGCTCGGAAAGAGATCGCACTTGCGACTGGTAAAAAGATATACCTTGATCTTTCGGTAGAGACAGATCCCCATTGGCCTGAGGTCTTATACCGTTAAGACTCTACCGCGCTTCGTTAGCTTCTTCTTGTTCAATTATGTTCTGTATCGCTCCAAAAACAATCATGAGAATAGTGAGGTTTTGGATGAGGGTGAGCCAATAGTGATCAAATAGTGCTGTAATACCCACTGACAGAAAGCAGAACAAAAACACATTGAGCACCCCGTTTTTCTTAAACAACTGCGCCAGTTCAAATAGTAAAATTCCTCCGACAAGAAGCCCTACTTCTGATAAAAGGAGCAGGTATGCATTGTGGACTGGCTGGTTGATAAAGTTGAGGTGTTGTGTCTGAAACTGAGCCTGCGCAATTACATAGTTGCCCAATCCAACACCGGTAATGGGGTATTGTTTGATTATCTCCAGCGCATTTCTGCTTAATTCAATCCGTTTTGCAATGCTAAAGAGGTCTCCTTGTGCTTGGATAAAGAGCAATGATATAAAGAACAAAACGGTCATTCGTGCAGTAAAACAGAGGGTGCAGCGTTTGTAAAACTGTGTTTTTACCAACCAAACCACCATTAAAAAACAGTAGGTAAGGATTGCTGTTTTCGAAAAAGAAAAAAACACGAGGAGTGTAGAGAGAGTAAATAGAATAAAACGGAGAGGCTGAATGAGTGATTGCGCCTTGTTATTCACCGGGAATGTGAGGGCAAAAAATGAAAGAAGCAGATAGAATCCACCTAAAGAATTGGGATGGGAAAATGTGCCGTACGGACGCAAGAACTCAACTCCGTTTAGTGAGGCTTTCGCTATTCCTGGAGTTGAGAGGGTCATGTAGCGTTCACCGAGGTAGTAGAATGCGCCATTAAGTGAGTGTTTCTCAATAAACTGCATACCCGCAACACCAAGCTGTACTAATGCCGCAAGAGTGAGAGATGTAAAGAGAATAAGAATTCCATAACCTTTTGTGCGAGAGAGATAATCTTTTACGAGAAAAAATAGTACTATCATCTCAACAATCCGGAGATAAGCAACAAACGCAATAGGTATCACCAGTGCAAAAGGTGCTGTCAGCGCGAGGAGGGCAAGAATATAGAGCGTGTGCTGCGAGTCCAAAACTTTCTTAATTGAGTGCAGATTGAGGATTGCAAGTGAGAGTATGACTAAATCTATAAGATATATGGTCGGGGCGAGATAGTCTACGCGCACCCCTGAGAGATAGGAAAAGGAGAGAAAGAAATGTTTACCGAGCTGTGTAGAAGAAAGAAAGAAGACAACGAAGAAAAGTATGTGGTGTATGGTGGGGATAGCTCTTCTCATCACCCCATTATACCTGCCTCTGGTAGAATACGTATATGAAGATCGTCAATCGTAAGTTCCATCGTGAGTATGAAAGCCTTGAAAAGATTGAGGCAGGTATTTCTTTGATTGGGCCTGAAGTAAAATCAATTAAGCAGGGCAATTTGAAGCTGGAGGATTCATTTGTTAAGCTGATTGGCGAAGAGGCATATTTAATCAATGCCGACATCCCCATCTATCACTTTGCGCGCCCTGCAGGGTACGATCCACGAAGATCAAGAAAATTATTACTTCACAAAAAAGAGTTGTTACGGTTTCGGGTAAAGATCCAATCTGGTGGCAGTTTGACCATCGCTCCCCTCTCATGCTATAATAAGGGGAGTATTCTAAAGCTTGAGATCGCGCTTGTGAAAGGAAGAAAAGAAATCGGAAAAAGGAAGCTTGAAAAATCACGGGATGTTGAGCTTGCCCAGAAGCGTGAAGCTAAAGAATACATGAAACAATAAGGGGATGACAGGATTCGACGAGGAAATCGCACTTTTACAAACGGTTAGGGCGGACTTATCCGTAAATAGGAAAAATAATAAATGACAACACTCGCAAGAGTATGTCCGGTTTATTAGAGACGGTTGAAGCTTTAGTCTTCGGCCAGCAAAGAGCTTTTGCCTTTGCTTGATCTTTGATAAATCCTCACTTTTTGTTTCCCTCGGTTTAACAAGAAGATGAGATAAACCAACGGAGGTAGAATCTCTTGAGCAGTCCCGATTGGTTCAAAAGATCGACAACCCTTGATCGGCTGTATGGTAAGGTTTGAATATTTTCCAAACCATACATGAGTAAAAAATATTCTATCCCTAACTAAACGTTTATAAGAGTGTTTCCCCGGACCCGGGTTCAAATCCCGGCATCTCCACAAAGTCCACCACCGTTTTGCTTAGCATTTTTAGAGCGGTATAATCTGGTGTGTTATATATAATTGCTCTCTTCCTTCTTGTTTTTCAGGCCGCTCTTCTTTTCCGCACGCCTTTTAATGCATTTCCGGAACACTACCTCTTCCCGTGGTTGATTCTCCTCGGAAAAGTGCCATACCGTGATTTTTTTGACCACCACGGTTTGTTTATTTATTATGTTCTTGCGCCGGTAATATATGACCGTTCGTTACTAGCGCTGCAGATGGTATACGTTTTCATTCAACTAGTCTCCACAGTTATTTTCATCTTAATATTGAAGCGGACGAGTAGGTGGATGGAGGTGGGTTTTGCTGCTCTGTTGTATGTATTGAGTGTGTATGTGCTTATTGGAAACACAACATGGTATGACACATGGATAGCGATGTTTGCACTGTTGGTGTTTTATTTACTCTTCAAGAAGCCGTCCTATGGTATTGATTTTGCAATAGGGACGGCAATTGCTGTAGCAGCTTTAGTCAAGCCTCCCAGTGGACTCATACTCATCCCCAGCTTGATTAAAAGAAGAAGCCCTCTTGTTGTTATTAGTTTTACACTAACAATTGCTGGAGTTTTGTTGTATTTGTTTGCAAATGGCGTATTACAACAGGCGATTGATCAGCTGGTTCTGTTTAATCTTCATTATGTGAGGGTTGTTCGGAGTATTGGTGCTAATGGTATCCCGCATATTTTTATTGTGGTTGGTATGTTTGCTTTGGTTTGGTTTATATTTTCGGTAATAAAATACTGGACTCTGATTTCTAGTCTATCGTGGTGTGCGGGTTTGTTTGCGCTCTGTTTATCTCTCCCTCTCATATCTTCCCCGACCACTGTAAGCCTTATTCCAGTAGTTCCTTTCGTGCTTATTGCTGCCTTCTCATTGGTTCGCGTTCACCAACCTTTTGTAAGGACAGCATTTTATATCTGTACCCTTATTTTTCTCATTTTGTTTTTTAAGGAAGCCAGGTTTCAGTATAAACAGTATGTGAGGGGAGGCAGGTATGTAGACAATACCACAACCCAGAAAATAGTTAGTGACTTGAGAGCTCTCGCTCTCCCTCGCGGTTCATTTTTCATTTTTGCAAATCATCCTGAAGTGTACTATCTGCTTAATAGTCCTCCACCGATCAGGTTTACTTTTATTTTCCCATGGATAGATAGTTACTATAACCTTACTCAACAGTTGAGCTATGATCTAGAAAAACATGCTGTTCGTTATGTATACTTGCCGGTTGGTTCTGATCCTGTGTTATCTGTCTCTAATCTGAAAAGGACCATTTCGTCATATCAGGTGGTCAAAAAAGGAAGGGGATATGTTCTCTATGAAAGAAAGAATAAATAAAACGCACTTTTACGGTAGTTATAGTGTATTTCGAAGATGCGAAGGAATGGTAGATGTGTGTTTTCTCATTTTGGCGATATAGAATGCTTCAAAGACTTCAGATGGAGGGACGCGCTTGGTTTTAGTAAGGCTCTTGTTATATGTTTCTTGTTCCCATTGTATTAATCCAGGCATAAATGAAACGTGTGGATATTGAATGTCTTCAAGTTCTATTTTTTCCTGTTCTTTTTCAAGTAGCCAGTTTATCACCCCCTCATTTTCCTCAGGCGCGATAGTGCATGTGCTGTATACAAGTGTGCCGCCGGGTTTTAAGCAACTTAACGCCGAGCGGAGAAGCCATTTCTGTCTTTTCGCCAGCCTCTTTATTGTCTTTACAGACCAGTCAGGTGCAACTCGCCTGTCTGTTGCGATTAACGACTCCATACTGCAGGGCGCATCCAGGAGAACATAATCAAAGCATTCGGGATATTTGTACCACAGTCGTTCAGCCGGAGATGTGATGACTGTGGTATTTTTAACATTGAGCCTCTGCAGGTTAGCAGAGAGCTTATAGCACCGCTCTCTGCTT
>CAZLAJ010000061.1:0-6196 GCA_964557525.1 uncultured Gammaproteobacteria bacterium
TCAGGGGCAACAGGTAGTAGATCAAGTAGAAACGCTCGTTATCGATCGGGCAAAAAAACTATTCGGAGTTGAGGCAGTTAATGTGCAGCCGCTTTCAGGCTCTCCTGCTAACTTAGCTGTATATACCGCTCTCCTTCAACCAGGCGATACCTTAATGGGTTTGGGACTTGCTCATGGAGGCCACTTAACTCATGGGGCAGCTTTTAATGCAAGCAGCAAATACTTCCGTTCCGTTCCGTATGTATTAAATGAGAAAGGATACATCGACCATGATGCTCTTGAGAAGCAGGCAGTTAAAGAAAAACCCGCGATTATTATCGCCGGTGTTACTGCATATCCACGAAGAGTTGACTGGAAGAAGTTTGCTGCGATTGCTGATAAAGTAGGCGCCTATCTCATGGCAGATATTGCACATTTGGCTGGATTAATCGCAGCAGGTGTATACCCCTCTCCGGTTCCGTATGTACACATCGTAACTACAACAACACATAAGACATTACGTGGTCCGCGGGGCGCGATGATTATGGTCACAGCGAAAGGTCTGAAGAAAGATCCAGAGCTAGAAAACAAGATTAATAAGGCCATTATTCCTGGCATCCAAGGAGGGCCACACCTGAATACGATTGCTGGTATTGGCGTCGCTCTGAAAGAGGCAAGCAGTAAAAAGTTTGTGAGGTATAGCGAACAAATACTTAAAAATGCATCGGTCCTTGCTGAAGAACTAAAGGCAAATAATATGCAGTTAGTATCTGGAGGTACCGATTCACATCTTCTGTTGGTTGATCTGAGAAATCATAATATCCTGGGGAATACAGCAGCCGAAGGATGTGAGGCAGCTCGTATTGTGCTAAACAGAAACGGTGTTCCGTTTGATCCCAATCCACCGTTTTACCCGTCTGGAATCCGGCTGGGTACCCCAGGCCTCACAAGCAGAGGGATGAAAGAGGCGCAGATGAGACAGATAGCAAGGTTTATAAGCCGAGTGGTGAAGGGCCTGCAGGCTACTAAAGAGAAGTTAGGGTATAGTATGGAAGATGAGAAGAAGAAATCAGTTCGCATGGAGATAGTATCAAAAACAAAGGAAGTAAATGAAGTCGCAAAGGAGATAAAGAGGCTTTGTTTGCGTTTTCCTATCCCTAAATCCTATTAATCGGAATAGGTATCTTTGAGGTGGATAGTACCCTCGAGTCAAGGTATAATAAACTCACCTATGAATAGGTATTTGTTACTTGGCAATGCGGTAATGGTAGTCGCCTTTCTATTTGCCTTCCGCCATCTTCCACCCCAAATTCCCCTCTTTTACTCTAAGGTGTGGGGAGAAGAGCAGATAGCTGATCTATGGATGATTCTTGTTTTACCATCCGTCATGAATATGTTTGTCATTGCGAACAACTATATTACAAATAAATACTTTTATGAAAATGACTACATTAAGCAACTGTTGTTTTATGTAAATATTTGTTTAATCGCAGTGTTCACGTTTATTTTTGTACGCGTACTATTTCTTGTATCCTAACTCAACATGCATGTTCTTATTATTTTTATCATAGCTGCAGCTGTTTCTTACCTTATTACAATTCCCACCATCTACCTTGCGAAAAAATATAATTTTGTGACAGACGCCAGAAAGCGCAAACATCCCGCACATGTGCATACCGGTGTAATCCCGAGAGCCGGAGGAGTACCCATATACCTTTCCTTGCTTATCTGTTCACTCTTTTTTATTCCGCTTAATAAGATCATGATTGGCATATTGCTGTCATCGTTTATTCTTGTTGTGCTTGGGTTGTTTGATGACTATTATGATCTGTCTCCCTATCTTCGGTTAGTGATCAATCTATGGGTAGCTGCTATGGTGATTGGGTTTGGTTTGGGAATTCCTTTTATCTCAAATCCGCTTGGGGGAGTGATTCATCTAGATACTGTTCGTTTCTCTTTTCAGCTATTTGGCACCCGTTCAGTTTTGATTCTCGCTGATTTAATTGCTCTGATCTGGCTTACAGCTCTCATGAATATGATTAGCTGGAGTAAAGGTCTGGATGGCCAGTTGCCGGGGTTTGTAGGAATAACTGCATTCTTCTTAGGTCTGCTGGCCCAGCGATTTACCGGACACGATATTAATGCAACAAGTGTCATGATCCTTGCCTTTATTGTTGCTGGGGCATATATCGGCTTCATGCCTTTCAACTTCTATCCGCAGAAGATAATGCCTGGATATGGGGGTGGGTCTCTTGCGGGATTTCTCCTTGGTATTTTATCCATTCTTTCATTTGGCAAAGTGGGAACAGCAATACTCATTCTTGCTATTCCCATGATTGACGCAACATACACCATCATTAGAAGATTAGCTCATAAACGTTCTCCGTTCCGAGGCGATAGAGGACATTTCCACCATCGACTCATGGATATTGGGTGGGGAAAGCGGAGAATAGCATTTTTTTACTGGGTTGTTTCGCTGTTTCTTGGCATATCAAGTTTATTTCTCGAAGGCTCAGAAAAATTTTTAGCGTTCCTTTCAATTGCACTTTTTCTGCTTATCTTCATGCTCGTAATTGAACGCATGAAAACAGATACCCTTGCCCAATAACAAGTATTTATGAAATATTATATTAAGACATTCGGTTGTCAGCAAAATAAAGCAGACTCGGAGCGGGTTGGCGCTTCATTTGAAGCGAGAGGTATTACCCCTGCGAGGGGGTACGTAGACGCAAACTATGTAGTGCTCAATACCTGCATGGTCCGTCGCTCGGCGGAAGACAGGGTGTATGGATTGGTCCAGAATCTTGCAAAGGTTAAGGAAGAGAAGAGAAAGAAGGGTGAGATGTTTAAGATTGTTGTCACAGGATGTATGGTGGGTCTTGCGTTTAGAGATAAAACAGGACTTTACTTGCAGAAAATACGTGAAAGAATGCCGGATGTTGATGAGTTTATGCCCATCGAGGAGGTGGGGTTTGATCATGTACCAGTCAGACAGAATTCATTACAGGCATGGGTTCCCATCTCAAATGGTTGTAACAATTTTTGCACCTTTTGTGTTGTGCCGTTCACAAGAGGTCGGGAGATAAGCAGACCGTATGACGACATTATTGCTGAGTGTAAACGATTAAAAGAAGAGGGGTACACAACGGTTACGTTATTAGGCCAGAATGTTAATTCATATGGAGCTGATCTGGTGGTTGGTGAAAAGAATATACAGGTAATGCGTGATATTTCAGAAACATATTTTGAACTAGCCACCGATGATGTAAAAGAGGAAAAAGTAGTTACTATTGCGGGGAGAGATGTGAAGCCTATCTACGTTAGACACCTTGGGAGACTCCGCATCCCAACCCTATTTCCGTATCTATTGGAAGATGTCGCACAGATGGATTTTGAAAAGATTGATTTTCTCTCTTCAAATCCCTGGGATTTTTCCGATGAGCTCATCGACGTTATCGCTAAATATCCAAACATCACCCGTACTTTGCATCTGCCTGTGCAATCAGGGTCAAACACCATGCTGAAAAGAATGAATAGGTGGTATACAAGAGAGGAATATCTTGCACTCGTTGAAAAATTAAAGAGCCGTATTCCTCAATTAAAACTAACGACTGACATAGTAGTTGGGTTCTGCGGAGAGACGGAAGAGGAATATAGTGAGACGGTTGATTTATGTAAGCAGGTTGGTTTTTCAACAGCCTATGTTGCGATGTACTCTCCCCGGCCTATGACTGCTGCATCAAAGGTTATGACAGATGACATTCCTCATGCTATCAAAAAGAAGCGGTGGGAGAGGTTGGACGAGATGGTGAATAAAACAAATTTGCGCAAACACACGTACGCATACCAAGCGAATAATGTAAAAAGCATTCACGCATGAGTATTAATTAAGAGTTAATCATCTAAAGCTATGAAACTACTGGTGACGGGTGGAGCTGGGTTTATTGGATCAAACTTTATCCTTTACTGGATGAAAAAGCATCCAGATGATGAGTTGGTAAATTTGGATAAACTCACCTACGCAGGAAATCTTGAGAATCTTGTTGCCGTTGAACACAATCCACACTATCAGTTTATCCATGGCGATATCTGCAATGCTCAGGTTGTTGATAAGGCAATGGACGGTGTGGATGCGGTTGTGCATTTTGCCGCGGAGTCTCATGTGGATAGGTCAATTTTAGACGCCGCACCTTTTGTTAGAACTAATGTAGAAGGAACACTCGTACTGCTTCAAGCAGCAAGAAAACATGAAGTAAAACGGTTTCATCACATCTCAACTGATGAGGTGTTTGGCGCTCTCAGTTTGGAAACGAAGGACAAATTTACGGAACACACTCCGTATGCGCCGCATAGTCCCTATGCTGCATCAAAAGCAGGTTCAGACCATTTGGTGCGGGCATTCCATGATACCTATGGACTCCCGATAACCATCTCAAACTGCGCAAATAACTTTGGACCCTATCACTTTCCAGAAAAGATGATCCCTCTATTCATAACAAACCTCATGGAAGGAAAAAAAGTTCCGGTCTATGGCGATGGACTCTACGTTCGCGACTGGCTGTACGTAGAGGACCACTGCTCAGCGATTGAGTGCATTTTAAAGAAGGGAAGAGTAGGAGAGACATACTTGATAGGCAGCATGCATGAGGATGTATCAAACATCACGCTTACTAAAAAGTTGATCGCAATGCTTGGAAAAGATGAGAGTATGATTGAGTATGTCAAAGACAGACCAGGACATGACAGAAGGTATGCGATAGACTGGACAAAGATACATGAAGAGCTTGGATGGTCTCCCAAATATGAGTTTGATCAAGCCCTTGAGATGACGGTTAAGTGGTATCAAGATAATGAGGAGTGGTGGAGACGGGTCAAAAGCGGAGCATATAAAGACTATTACAGTAAGCAGTATGCAAATCTGTAATGCATTACTAATTGTTTAGTATATGGTTAAGGTGGCAATGACTGGTTCAACAGGATTAGTTGGATCGCGTATCGTTGAGATGTTACACGATCAAGTTGAGTTTATTGAAATTACCCACGACATGGTCGATCTCACCGACAAAGATGCAGCACTTTCTGTTTTAAAGGATATATCTTTTGATTTTTTCCTCCATGCGGCAGCATACACAAATGTTGACAAGGCAGAGAATGAGGAGAGGGAAAAAGCATATGCGCTCAATGTAGATGCAACGCGGAATATTACTGATGTGGTAAATGCAAAAAAAGCAAAGTTGCTCTACATCTCGACCGATTATGTCTTTGATGGCACTGAGCCGCCCTACTATGAGGATAGTGTAACTCATCCTTTAAGTGTCTATGGTTCAACAAAGCACGAAGGTGAAAAGATCGTTGAGGGTAATGGGATGATTGTACGGATCGCGTTCCCGTACCGGGCGGAGTTTGATAAGAAAAATGATTTTATACGTACGATCAAATCTTTTATGTCTCAGGGTAAATCTCTTAAGATGGTGACTGATGCTGAAAATACACCTACCTATATAGACGATATTGCTCTTGCAATTAGGCACTTAATAGACAACTTCAGTCCCGAAGTGTTTCATATCGTTGGTCCTCAGGCGCAGACTCCTTATGAAGAAGGGTTATTAATTGCAAAAACGTTCGGTTTCAGTGAAGAGCTCGTGGGAAAGACAACGTTTAATGAGTTTTATGCCGGTAAGGCTCCCCGTCCGCAGCACATGGATATTAGATCAAAAAAGAACACGTTTGTAACCATGCGTTCTTTAGAAGAAGGGTTGCAGGATATGAAGAAGATAATGGGGTAAAAATAAGAGCAACTACCTCAGGTTTATGTAAATATGGAGGACACGTCGGTCTCTATCTTGTTTTATTTACCTACACTTTATTCAAGTGAGAGTGCAATCTCTCCCGACTCAGCAATATCAGCGTAGACGAGAGGTTTATCTGCGGCAAGTGCCTTCTTTGTTTCTGCAGTTTGTGTATTAAACCAGTTAATCATCGATTCCGATAACTGTTCTTTATTCAATTCGTATTTTTGCGCAAGTTTAGATGCAATATCCTCTAAATGTTCCAAAACGAGCGTTTGCTGTAGAACAAACACGCTTGTCCCGTTTTTCATATCATTTCCTCTTACACTATGCGAATTTGATCGGACAACAACCACTGCTCCTTCTTGATGAGAGCCTTCATACACCGCTTGAACTAGTTTTCCTTCCTCCTGTTTATTTGATAGGTA